>JBGTHE010000001.1:0-2308 GCA_041746335.1 Lysobacterales bacterium
TGCGTGGTTTCCGGCATCAGGCTGGCCCAATCCCAGAACGTATCATGCGCGCTGCCCGCCTGCGGATAGCCGCGATCGGCCTCCATCTTCACCGAGTGGATAAGGTCGGGAAACTTGATCGCGTCCTGAATGAAGAACACCGGGATATTGTTGCCGACAAAATCCCAATTGCCCTCGCTGGTGTAGAATTTGACCGCAAAGCCGCGCACGTCACGCGGGGTATCGACCGAACCCGCGCCACCCGCGACCGTAGAAAAGCGAGCAAAAACCTCGGTTTCCTCGCCCTTCCTGAACACCGCCGATTTGCAGATGTCGCTAATGTCGTCGGTCGCAACGAACACGCCGTGCGCGCCCGATCCGCGCGCATGGACAATCCGCTCCGGGATGCGTTCATGGTCGAAATGAAAGATTTTTTCGCGCAGCACGAAATCTTCGAGCAGCGCCGGACCGCGCGCGCCCGATTTCAGGCTGTTCTGGTTGTCCGCTATCCGCACCCCCTGATTGGTGGTCAGGTGCAGCCCGGCATCGCCATGATCGGCCTTGTCCGCGACCTGCTGATGCGTTTCGCCGCCATGACCCATTTCGCTCGTGAAATCGTTTTTCGCCATAAATCCCTCCATTGCTGAACCGTTCGCCCTCCAACGAGCGGCGAAGCCCTTCGGCCCAAAAGATATTTTCGATCAGTTGGTATCAGCGGTTGATCGGTTGCTGATTGGCAGACGTGCCCCAAACGCCACCCAAAGGACATATCAAACCCGCTTCGATCCCCTTGATCCCACACGAGTCATTGCAGAAGCCACTGAAATCAGAGTTTTTGTTGCAACTGTAAAACTCGCCGATAAGCTGCAACTTTATTCATAAGGGGGAGCGGTCAATGGAGTTCGAGACAAAGCTTGCCGACTTGGCAAAGGTTATTCGAGATCATCGAGAAGTCTTGCTAACCGAAGAAGCAGCAAAAAATGCATTGGTTATGCCATTTCTACAAGCGCTTGGTTACAATGTTTTTAATCCTGCCGAAGTGGTCCCGGAGTTCACTTGCGATGTAGGCACAAAAAAAGGCGAAAAGGTCGATTATGCTATCTGCGCCGATGGTAAGGTGCTGATGTTGGTAGAATGCAAACCGTCCAATTCTGATTTGAGCATAAATCATGCTGCCCAGCTTTTTCGCTATTTCGCCGTCACCGACGCGCGCATAGCGATTCTCACCAACGGGGTCGAGTTCAAGTTCTTTTCGGACATTGATACGCCGAACAAGATGGACGAGAAGCCTTTTTTCACAGCTCAACTCGACACGCTTCGAAAATCGGACATTCATACACTTGGCAACTTTACCAAGACGGCGTTCGACATCGAAAATATCGTTGCGGAAGCTGGCAATCTCAAGATGCAAAGCCTTGTAGCTCGTGAACTCGAAAATGAGTTTGCCACACCTAGTGACGAATTTGTTCGTATGATTGCCGGGCGCGTCTATTCGGGTCGCCTCACCTCATCGGTGAAGGACAGCTTCACGTCACTCATCATTGCTTCTGTGTCAGGCCTTATCCGCGACCGGGTCAACGACCGCCTTACTTCGGCATTGAATGTTTCCAATCCGACCGATGCCAATCACTTTGACTCAGCAACCCAGAGCGATAGCGACGGAATTATCACGACACAGGACGAAATTGATGGCTTCAATATCGTTCGCGCGATCGCGTCACGCGCCGTCGATCCCAGCCGCGTCATAATCCGCGATGCGAAATCCTATTGCGCTATCCTTTTGGATGACAACAACCGCAAGACCATAGCGCGCCTCCATTTCAACAGCCCTACCGCGCGCTATTTTGGAACCTTTAGCGGGAAAGAAGAAGAGCGACATTCGGTTATGACGCCAGTAGATATTTACAAACTGGACAGGCTCATTCTCGAACGCATCACTGAGCTAACGGACTCATAGCTGAAATCTATTTTTGCTCTCTGCGCCTCCGCGCAAACCCAATCTTCACCCTCATGGCTTTGTGGCTTGTGCGAAAAATATTCTTCCTGCCCAGCCCACAACATGAGGTGCGTTAATGGCCTGAATACGTAATTCATATCAATAAACTGTCGTCATGCTGAACTTGTTTCAGCATCCATTTCGCGTCTTAGACCGCCGGTTTGCGCGGAGATATGGACCCTGAAACAAGTTGGAGATTAACCCTTTCAAACAAGGATCGTTCCCCGGCGCAGGCCGTGGCCTAGTTGGGAAAGCAGATGTCACGGAGCGCAGCGCTAGAAATCTGCCGTTTCGTAACTGGACCCCGGCCTTCGCCGGGGAGGATATTCGGAT
>JBGTHE010000002.1:0-3205 GCA_041746335.1 Lysobacterales bacterium
GACAACGCCTGGCCTTTGCCAGGGGCAACGTTGTGGGCGAGCCCCGGGATATCTACATCATGGATGCGGATGGCTCGAATGTGATCCAGCTCACCAGTGGAGGCTACAACATTGAGCCGAGCTGGGGGCCGGATGACCATATGATCGCCTTCTCCAGCTTGCCTGCCTTGGGCGCTAGTATGAGTGTTTCTGTGATAGACGTGGATACCGAAGTAAGTTGGTGGAGCAGGATAATTGTCGACTACCCTGGCTGGGACGCCCAACCGGCCTGGTCACCTGATGGCCAGACAATCATGTTCAGCAGCGACTATGAGGCCGACTACTCCCGGACCCACCTGTACGCCATGAACGCAGACGGTTCAAATGTACGAGTCATAGCCCAGGAAGCGCTTTGGGATTACGCCTTGCTCTCTTACTTACAGTCTGCCTGGTCGCCCGACGGGCAGACCATCGCAGTCGTTAGCTGTCCCGCGGCGGGGGATACCTGTTATCCCGACAGTAGTATCGCGGTTGCGAACACTGATGAACTGAGAGAGATGGTAGAAACCGGAGGCAGTGCACTGAGAGAGATCGCGCAAGCCGGAGGCTATGCCAGACCGACCTGGTCACCCGATGGGCAATGGATTGCATTTAGCTCGTCACAATGTCGCGACTGCGAATCCTCCATACGATTTGTGAGTATTGATGGCAGTGACGAAGGCCTGCTCATGGATAATGGACACAGTCCGACGTGGAGACCCGATACGGTCACCCCGAATGCGCCAGACGACCCCGACGACCCGAAGGGCCCGGTCAAGGAACCGGATGAACCGAAGGACCCGCCACCAACCAAACTTCCTAAATGCGGATCGAACTGCGACAACAAAGGGAAGTTAACCGGGGCAGACGACATCAAGGATTAGTGCGCGGGGCCCGGATCTGGCAATGCACCAAGGGCGGCCGCAGCTTCGTCGTGACGAATATCCTGCCCGGTCTTGAATACATGCTGGGCGTTGATCAGGTAAACCCGCGCCTGTTGCGAGTGGCCCGCCATCAGCATGCAGGATCCCAGAGCCAGGTCCGCCTCGGCAGTGCGCTGATCCAACTCCCCATAGCTATTCAGTCGTAGCTCCCGGCCGCGCGACAGCAAGGCCAGAGCGGCATCAAATTCACCGCGCAGGCACCATAACTGTCCCAGCGGAACCAGTGCCAACGCCTGCCGCGGATGATCGGCAGGCAGCTTGTCTTCCAGTACTGATCGTGCGTGAAGCAAAAGCGCCTCGGCCTCCTTGAATTTTCCTCCGCGCACCAGGACGCCTGCCAACAGTGCTTCCGACAGTGCTACCCGATCGTGCTGTTCGCCATACATGGCCATGTCGGCAGGCAATAACTGGCGGTAAATTTCCTCAGCTTTGGCGAGGTCGCCACGCGTCTCGTACACCGTCGCGAGGTTGCGCTGGGTTGTAGCACGCCAGCGGTGGTCTTCCGGATAGATGGCGAGAGCCTTGAGGTAGTTTGATTCGGCTTCCCCCAGTCGACCCTGGTCCTGAATCACGCGCCCCAGATCATTGTAGGCCATGCCCACCTCAACGTGATCCTCGCCAAACACCTGGCCATGCCGGGCGATCACCTGTCGCTGCATGACTTCTGCTTCAGCGAGTTTGCCGCCCAGCCGCAGCGTCGAAGCCAGCGCCGCCTGCGTTCTCCCCACCCAGGGATGAGCGTCACCAAGCACGTCATGGAAATTGGCCAGGGCTTCCCGGTACAACTGCTCTGCCTCGGCATATTCGCCGGTTGTGTACAGCAGGTAAGCCAGGTCCGCCTGCCCCATCGCGATCTGTGGATGAGTGGGCGGGTGGATACGTCGTCGAACTTCCAGCGCCTGACGCAACGCTGTCTTCGACCCGGCATAGTCCGCGCGCAGCATCAGCACGACACCGAGCTGGTGCAGCAACAAGGCCGTGTACTGGCTCTCTGGTTGGGATTTAAGCAAGGCGAGGCCTTCGCGGGCGAACGATTCCGCAAGCTCCAGCTCACCCAGTTCGTAGTGGTATTCGGACAGGCTTTCAAGGGTTTCGGCGATCAGTGGGTCTTCGGCGTCCAGCAGGCTGCGACGAATGGCCAGAGCCTGGTACAGCATCGCTCCCGCGTCATCGGTGCGGCGCTGCTCGACCAGGGTGCGGCCGAGCTTCTGCAAAGCATCAGCCTCATCCAGTGGTCGATTGGCTGATTGTGCGGCGAGCACCGCCTCTCGCAGTTTGGTCTCGGCCTGGTCATACACCCCAAGGCGCTGGTAGATATCACCGACGGCCGTCAGTAATGGCGCCAAAAGCTCCGGTTGGTCTGCCAGTTCCAGGCCGGCGCGCGCGGCGCCCCGGTCCAGCACTTCACGTGCGGTGAACGATTCTCCAAGCGCATATTCCGGATCTGCAGTGCCAAACAGTTCTACTAGAAAAGTTGTAACCTGCCGCGCCTTTCTTGCTTCTGCCTGCACACGGTCGCGCTCCGTTGTCAGCGCACGCGCCTGGAAAGTTACCGTGATGGCATAAGCCAATAAAAGGGCCAGCAACAGGGTTGCTGATGTCACCGCAAGTCGGTGGCGGGATACGAATCGCCCCACACGGTAACCCAGGGAGTCAGGTCGGGCCTCTACTGGTCGTTGTGCCAGGTGCCGGTCTATGTCTGCCAGCATTTCAGCGGCCGAGGCATACCTGCGTTCTGGCTCTTTGCGCAGGGCTTTGGCCACGATCCAGGCCATGTCGCCGGCGAGCGCTCGAATCCATGTTGCTGGTTCCATTCCACGGGCCTGTGCCAGGGCTGCCCTGTTCACACCGGCGGCGCCCGCCCTCAGGTCAAGGCGCGGAGGCTCTTCCTCTCGAATGATGCGTACCATAGCTTCATGACCCGCACCGCGCAGGCGATCCGCATCGAATGGCAATAATCCCGTCAAAAGCTCGTACAGGACCACACCCAGGCTGTAAATATCTGAACGCGTGTCAATTGTGTCGGACCCAAAATCCGCTTGCTCGGGACTCATGTAGGCGGGTGTACCAATCAATGGGTACAGTTCGGTTTGCAGTGGTTTGGAGGTCAGTGGTTGGCCGATTGCCTTGGCCACACCAAAGTCGATGATCTTTGCCTGCGGGGCGCCGTCTGCGGTGTGGACCAGGATGTTGGCCGGTTTGAGGTCGCGGTGGATTACCCCATTCTGGTGGGCGTGCTGAAC
>JBGTHE010000003.1:0-3405 GCA_041746335.1 Lysobacterales bacterium
CTGATTCAGGGATGTATGAAACAGGGAGGTTTCATCCAAGCCCCCAGGGATGGGTTCACGGCGGTCCCTGAATTAGCCTGACGCAGCCCTTAAGCTAAATGCCATCAAAGCTACTAAACAAAACCCCCAAACACCATGAAGTGACACCAGCGGGCTGCAGGGCCGGTCGAAGCTAGGAGTCATCAGCTCGCGACCAAAAGTACCCAAAGTGAACTGCGGGGCCAAACTAAGCAAACCCAGGCATCTGAGGCTTTACCGGGTACCCTGAGGCCAGCGAGTTTGGACAATGTGGAAGCGGTCGCAGACAAAGGCCAGGTCCGTGAGGCACGCGTTGCCCGCCGGGTTCAGGCCCGTCACGTGCAAGTCGCTGTAGGCCGCCGCGTAGTTAAGAGGCATCGGACCGGTGAGATTGAAAGTCGTGGAAGCGCCCGCGGCTACAAAAGCCCGCTCCGCCGAGTCCATGAAAGCCTTATCAGCAGAGTAAACATGCGTGGCGATCGCGCCGCATTGCAGCGCTGTCGATGCCGCACTGGCTAGCGCAGCTTCAGCAGAGTCATGAGTGATGATGAATGAAGCCGGGCCGAAGTGTTCTTCGAGCAGCATTTCATGATCCGGTTGGGCCACGTCAATGATCAAAGGAGTAGCAGTACGCGCGTTTGGAAATTCCGGATGTTCGTAAGGAGCAGATGCGCGCAAGACCTTACCCACTTTGGAGCCATTCTGTTGCAAATCATCCAGCAGTTTAAGAGTTGCATCGGATTGCAGTGCGCCGCAAATCGCCGCCGCCTTGGACGGGTTCGAAGCACGATCTTCCACTCGTGCCACGATACGCTCAGCCAGTTCAGCAGGCTTGATATGCCCCTGATCGCTCTCAATGCCGCTGCGCGGAATGTGGATGTTCTGCGGTGAGGTACACATTTGTGCTGAAAACAGGCACAGGCTGTGTGCCATCGCATCAACCATGCCGTCCAGGTCATTAGTCGATTCAATCACCACCGAATTCACGCCGGAAGTTTCGGTATAGACCCGCTTGTTGCTTACGTTCTGTTCCAGCCAGGAGCCGAAGCGCTGGCTGCCGGTGAAATCCACGATACCGACATCAGCGCGTTGCAGGAATTGCCCGGCAATGGGGGCATCGCGGGTATCCGCTGCCAGAGTGATCAGGTTCGGATCGATGTTGTGCTCCATCAGCACCCGGCGTAAGGCGCGCACGCTGATGGCCATGGGCAGAATGCCGCCGGGGTGCGGTTTCAGCACCACAGGATTTCCCGTAATCAGGTTGGCCATGATCGCCGGATAAGCATTCCAGGCCGGAAAACTGGCGCAGCAGATGACCAAAGCCACTCCGCGAGGGATGAAGTGATAGCGCTTTTCCAATGCTACGGTCTGGCTGCCAAATGATTTCTGCCAAAGAGCAGTGGCGGGCAGGTCCGTCATGGCCGTATGCGCATAGACCAGCGCTTCCAGCCCGCGATCCAGCGCGTTCGCACCGCTACCCACAAAACCCATCATGAACGACTGCCCGGCGGTGTGCATGGTGGCGTGTGAGTTTTCAAACAGCTGTGCTTCCAGCGCCCGCAACATTTCCACGCCAATCAGTGCACGTTCTTCAGGATCAACGCCCTGCCACCTACGCATGGCCTTCAGCGCTGCCTGGCAAACCGCTTCGGCGTCGACGGACGGATAGTCGATCCCCAGCACTTGCCGCGTATAAGGCGAAATCTCTTCGCCCAGACGACCGATTTCACCGGGCTGCTGCAGGTCAAATGGATTTCCCAGTTGCCGCTCAAAAGCCTGCAAACCCAACATGGGCGCTTGTTCACCATGCAACCGCGTGCTGGGAGTTTCTGCAAAAGCCGACCAGTGCTGGCGAGTGCGGCAGGCTTCCGCCGCGCGTTGCAGGGTTTCTGCATGAGACAACATAGGCTTTACTCCATCTTCATTTCTTTAGGGAAACTCTGATTTCAGAGTTTCTGCGGCAAAGGGAGAAGGTGAGGCCGGGAACCGGCCGAGAAGCCGGCCTGGGCCGTGGGCTTCATTTTCAATGATTGCAATCATTGAAAATGAAGCCCAGCAAAAATCACACTTTCTCCAGATCACTTTGTTGGGCGTGCTCTGATAATTCATGGATGAATTATTCAGAGCTTCTTAGTGCGCGCGGCCATACCAGCACATGGCGGCGCTGTTCATCGCCGTACGATTCGATGCCGGTGAGGGTAAGCGTGTCACCTTCAAAGTGCATATGGCGCACTTGCCGGGTGCCGACCATGTTGGGATTGAGGCTCAACTCCACGCTGTGAATGACGCTGTCACCCTCAACGTGCCAGCGTCCGGCGTAGTGAAAATAGGAGCGGTAGCAATCGGCCAGTAGCGCAGCTTCCATGCGCCTGGGACTGATTCCTTTCGGCAACCCCGCGCGCTCTACATCGCAAACTGCCGCACTCATGCAACCAATATCGGTGTATTGCAACAGGCCCCGAGGATCAGCGCCAAAGGGTTCGGTGAACGAGGGATTATCAGCGCCGATAATTTGCCAACTGATCAGAGTCCAGGCACCGATCAAGCGAGTGTGAGCAGCTGATTCCAGGCTCATGCCGAAATGTTCTTGCCAGTACAGTTAAGCCGCTGCAGTTTTACCGTATGTGCCGTGACGTGTTGGTGGCAGTTATCGCAGCGAACTTCGCCAATCAGGCGTTCGCCGCAAGCCGTGTGGGTCATCATCATGGGTGGCCCGGAACCGTCTCCGCACCATTTATCGCCCCATTGCAGCAGGGCCACAAAGAAGGGAAACAGCGCGAGCCCCTTTCCCGAGAGGTGGTAGTCAAATCGCAATGGCCGTTCGGAATAGGGTACGGCCAGAAAAATGCCCTCCGTGGTAAGGAACCTGAGGCGATCGGCCAATACATTGGTAGCAATCGGCAATTCGACGTGGAAGCCATCAAAGCGTTTGAGGCCGTGATAGGCCAGTGCAATCAGGTTGGCTGTCCAGCGATCACCAATCAGATGAATCAGGTTTTTGTAAACCGGTCGTTGGGTGGGTACTTCCTTGATGGATTTGGACGAGCGGCGACGTACTTTTTTCATGCGCAAGTCGCGTCGCGCCCCCGGTCCGTCGATAAATTCAACATCCGATGCCAGCACCTCTTTGTTACAGTGGACGCAGGACATCTGCGGATGAAATACATGGCCACAATTCTGATGTACCAACTCGATGGCATCCATTTCTGGTTCTGTAAAAAACCGCCGTTCCCAATAAAGAGAGGTCAACGCCACATCGTAGAGATCGACCGACTTGTGGGTCATGTGATAAGACGGCCGTCTTGGATTACCGTCGGGAAATCGCCGCTGCAGGCAATCCACTGATTCCAGCCATTTCAGGCGATCGGCCAATACTCCGCGGGAAAT
>JBGTHE010000004.1:0-2019 GCA_041746335.1 Lysobacterales bacterium
AGAAGACCCTCAGACAATTCCGCGATGAAGCTTTCGTGGAAATCCGCCTGCCTGGTGCGGAGAGTACTTCCGGCTGATCCCCATGTCCCGGGGTGGCATGAAAAGCTCAGCATCACTGCTGGCGGTCACACCGGGCGAAGCAGCCGGAATAGGGCCGGAAGTCCTGCTGAAGCTGGCTCACCAGGAACCTGATTTGCCCCTGCTGGCAGTGGCCGATGCCGGGCTTTTGAATCGCACCGCCAGTTCTCTGGGCCTGGCTGTTGCAGTAAAACCCTGGCAGCCCGGCCAGGCATGGCCTGAAGAGGGTCTCGCCTGTCTGCACGTCCCCTTGGCCAGAACAGAAGTTCCAGGTCAGCCCGATCCGGCCAACGCCAATTACCTGCTCGAAACACTGCGTCAGGCGGTCAGTCTGTTGCAAACTGGCGATGCTGGCGCGCTGGTGACCGGGCCGGTCAACAAGGCAGTCATCAACCAGGCAGGTATTCCGTTCACGGGGCACACCGAATTCCTCGCTGAACTGGCAGGTGTGGAGCAGGTAGTCATGCTGCTGGCAGCCCCGGGTTTGCGAGTCGCGCTGGTTACCACTCACCTGCCTTTACGCCTGGTAGCTGATGCCATCACGACAGAAAATGTCGAAGCTTGTATCCGCATTTGCGCTAATGATCTGAGTAAGCATTTCGGCATCGAGCACCCACGCCTGCAAGTGCTCGGGCTGAACCCACATGCCGGTGAAGGCGGTCATCTGGGCGACGAAGACGATACCCTTATTGCGCCGGCAATCGCTCGTTGTCAGGCTGACGGAATCGCCGCGATTGGTCCCGTACCTGCCGATACCGCTTTTAATCCACCGCGGTTGCAGCAATGCGATGCAGTAATCGCGATGTACCATGACCAGGGCCTGCCCACGCTCAAACATTTCGGATTTGGCCGCTCGGTGAACGTTACCCTGGGGCTGCCCTTTATTCGTACTTCAGTGGACCATGGCACAGCCCTGGATATTGCAGGCCAGGGAATTGCCGATGCCAGTAGTCTCAAGCATGCCGTGAACATGGCCCGCAACATGCTTGATGCCAAGGCTCGGCAACAAGCTGGCAGCTTTGGGTGAAGCACCAGGCACGGAAACGCTTCGGCCAGAATTTCCTGATTGACCAGCAGGTCATCGCCCGCATCATCAGCACTATCAACCCCCAACCTGATGAACTCATGGTGGAGATTGGTCCGGGGCAAGCGGCCCTGACGCTGCCCCTGTTGAAATCTGGTGTCGACTTGCACCTGGTGGAAATCGACCGGGACCTGGCAGAAACCCTAAGGCAGCGCTTGTTGCTTTACCCCAAAGGCCAATTGCACATCGCGGATGCCCTGCGTCTGGATTTTGCAGAGCTCCTGCAGGGCAGGCCCTTCAGACTGGTAGGCAACCTGCCCTACAACATTTCCACTCCATTGCTGTTTCATGTCCTGCAGTGGCAATCACGGATCATCGACATGCATTTCATGCTGCAGAAAGAACTGGTGGACCGCATGTGCTCCAGCCCGGGCAGCAAGGCCTGGGGACGGTTGGCCATTATGGTCCAGTATCACTGCGAGGTGGTTCGCATGTTCGATGTGCCGCCTACCGCTTTTTCGCCGGCACCCAGGGTGCACTCCAGCATTGTGCGGCTCGTACCGCATGCTCATCCGCCGGTTGATATCGTATCCATGGCTAATTTTCAGAAATTGGTGACCCAGGTCTTCAATCACCGCCGTAAAACCCTGCGCAATTGTTTGAAGGGCATGCTGGAAGCGGAGCAGATCGAGTTCCTGGGCATTGACCCTGGCTTGCGCCCGGAAATGCTGGACCTGGCCACTTTCGCAGCTCTTTCACGTTTGATGGACTAAACTGACTTAAGCTTTTTATTTACTGGTGTGCATTATGAGACAGGTCGATATTTCTCCGCAGCCCCAATTCCTCGGTGAACAAGAGGGAAGTTTTGCCTTCGCGTATGAAATTACAATCACCAACCATACACTGGAGGCGGTGCG
>JBGTHE010000005.1:0-3334 GCA_041746335.1 Lysobacterales bacterium
GCCTTATTACATTTACTGCCATGGCTTTTGGTAGCACCTTGCTCCATTCCGGCCTGACTTTTGCTGCTCCAAAACGGGGTGAAGTTGCGGTCGAGCACAAGCAGGATGACCGGCCTGACTTCCAGTTGTCCGAATTTCGGACAGAACTACTTCAGTGCAGTGCCTTGTCGGCAATCCATATGTGGATCGGCGACAATCTCGCGGAAGAAGGTGCGCAGGTCCGTCAACAGCTGGATGAAGAATACTGGCTTAAAACCAGTAAGGACTACCTGGCGCTGGCCAGTCAGGCCAGTGGCGAATCAGATTTGACTGAAGCAGTTGGGGCACAAATTAAAATTCTGACTGCTGAATGGCATCACCTCACTGAAGATCACGCTTCAGCCGATGAGTGGCAAAAGTGGTTGGCGTTGACGGAGCTTTGTGACACCTGGCGTTCTGACCCGCCCAAACGTTCCTACCTGAACAATGTCAGGGAGTCGACTGCCAAAAGCGCAACAACGCCAGGACTGGTGTCGGGATCACCCTGAAATCGTTCATGGCTTATAAACTCAATTGGAGCAAGGCAGGACAGACTGCATTTTCTTAGTGCCACTGCCGCCAACGGCTTTCCCAGTCTGAACTGGCCCCCGATCATTCAGCGGGTCGTTTTGCTCCCCATAACACCGCAACACCCAATAGTGCAGAAATGACCGAAGCGGCGAACACGGCTATTTTGGCGGCGGAGAATGTGTCGACTGGCGCGAATGCCTGGCCAGCGATGAACAGGGACATGGTGAATCCAATACCAGCCAGCGCTCCTGCACCGGCCAGTTGTCGCCAGCTGTACTCTTTGGGTTTGATGGCCAGACCGAGTGCAACAGCCAGTGCAGCTGCTCCCAGAATGCCAATCGGCTTGCCGAGCACCAGCCCCGCCATGATCGCTGCCATTAACCATTCATGTCCGGCCACATTCGCAAAACTGATCACCACTCCGGCATTGGCCAGCGCAAATACGGGCAAGACCAGGTAACTCGACCTGGCACCCGAGTGGCGCAGCAGACGGTCGGCTGGCGATTCCCAACGGTCGTGAATTGCATCCAATGCTTGCAGCGCTGTCAGCGAAGGACCATGTCGCAACACTTCACTGCCATGCCGCGCTTCTGCGGAAATGATGGAGTTCGCTTGTGCAGCGAGCGCCGGCAAATCGGCGGGTGGACGGGTAGGGATGAATAGAGCCAGAATCACACCCGCCAGCGTGGCGTGCAAGCCGCTGGCATGCACACATGCCCACAACACCAGCCCCAGTACCAGGTAGGGCGATGTTCGGTAGACATGCGAGCGGTTCAATGCAGCCAAAGCCAGGGTGGTAACGAGAGCAGCCACCAGATAGATCACCTGCACGCCTTCCGAATAAAAAAGAGCGACCACAATGATGGCGCCGATGTCATCGACAATAGCTGCGGCCGTCAGGAATATCCTTAACTCCACCGGTACTCGAGAGCCCATCATGGCAATCAGGGCCAGGGCAAACGCAGTATCGGTAGCCATGGGTACACCCCAACCATGGCCCCAGGCCCCGGCAGGAATCACCAGGATGTAAAGCAAAGCAGGAATGGCCATACCGCCTATTGCGGCGGCCACAGGCAAAGCCGCTGAGCGCCTTTCAGCCAGATGACCTACGGTGAATTCGCGCTTGATCTCCCGGCCAACGACCAGGAAGAACAACGTCACTAATCCATCGTTCACCCAGTGCTGCAGGGACATTCGGAATGTCCAGTTACCAAGACTCAGGCCTGCGTCGGTATGCCAGAAATGGTCAAAGGCTGGCCCCAGTGGTGAATTACTGATGGCGATGGCGAGAATGGTGGCGAGCAACAGCAGTATGCCAGCCGACGGGCCCCAGCTGGCGAAATCCAGCGCAGCCGAGCGTACTCGATGCCCGAGGGTTTTGAGCATGGCCTCCGAGAGGGAAACTTCATCCCAGGCCCCATCGTAACGTCGGCCATTGATGAAAAATGTCGGGGTAAATTGCACTCCGCTGGCGCGGGCACTGGCTTCATCCGCCTCCACCCGTGCTTTGGCTTTTTCTCTCCAGGAATCGTCCTGTCCTTCCTGTGAAGTTGCAGCCAGTTGCCCGGCAACCACACGCAGATCATCCTCGGTCAAAGTCTCGGACCGGGTCATCAATTCGACATGCGCGTGCCAGAATTCTTCAGGATCGCGGCTGAGTTCGACCAACTCTGCCGCGCGGCGGGCGATATCACTTCCGGTTATGGGCCTGTGGCGGAATACATAGCAGACCCGCTGGCCAAAGCGATCCCGGACCCGCGCGATCTGGTCGTTGGCCGAACGACAATAAGGGCAGGCGTAGCTGCCATATTCGACCAGGGTGATCTCGGCGTTGCGATCACCCAGAACATGGTCGTAGTCGGGGTTGACTGTACGGTCGAGCCAGCTGCTCAGTTTGGTTTCAGACATAAATTACTAATGCAAAATACGCCACGGTTTTCCACCGACAATACTATGTCATGGTCTCCACGAATATCCAGCATTGGTGATCAAAGGGGCGGCAGTCGACGACCCGTTAGGGGCAAATCCTTCGGTGGATTTCGTCCTGTTGTTTGGCAACAAGATCTGCGCGGCATATCTCGATGGCGATATCGGGGTAGTCTGTGATCAACCCATCCACACCCCATTCCATCAGTTGGCGCATCACATCGGGGTCATTAACGGTCCAGGGGATCAGCTGGATATCGAGTTGGCGCAGTTGTGCTATCAGCTTCGGATTTACGAGGCGGTAATCAGGGCTGTAGATGGTGGGTTTGAAACTCAGTTTTGCCAGATTTTCGGCAAGGCTATCCTCGTTGCTGATCAACCAGACCGTTGCGACGTCGGGATCAATGAGGTGCAAGGCTTCCAGCGCACGCGGATCAAAGGACTGGATGGACGAGAGCTCGAGCATCTCAAAGTCCTTGATCGCCTGGTATAGCGCCCGAGCAAAGTCATCAACGGGCGGATGGTAGATGCCATCAAATTCAGGGCGCGATTTTATTTCGATATTGAAACGAACCGGTGGAAGCTGTCTGCTTTGACGAAACTGCTGGACGGCAACAAACACCTCGGACAACAGAGGCTTGGAAGTTTTAAGGGCTTGCTGCCGTGGAAAATTCGGATGTCGCCTGCTGCCGCAGTCATAACTCGCCAGGACGGTATCGTCCATCTGGTAGATGTTCAAACTCATCTGTTCTTCTTCCGCGACTGGCCGTCCATCGGGGTGCGAGCAAATGCCCGCCACCATCCAGGGCTCATGGGACACTACGACATGGCCCTCGGCGTTGATGACCACGTCCATTTC
>JBGTHE010000006.1:0-9357 GCA_041746335.1 Lysobacterales bacterium
GGTTTTTATCGTCAACCGATTGAAAGCGGAAAACTGTGCAGCCCCTTCTCACTCAGAAACTCCCGAAGATTCGGGTGCGACCGCTCTAATGCAGTTTGCGGGCTATAAATATGCGGTTGATTGGTTCATAATCATTTTGCGTATGGTTGGCGAAAGCATGGAATCAGTATTCAGAAAGCAAGATAATTTATTGATTTATTGTAGATAATCATGTTAAAAAAGCCCTGGGGAATGGGGTTTGGAGAGCCTTGCTATGGAAAGCACGAATCTTCTTGTCATAGACAAGACGCCGGAAGCCGCAGAAAGAATAAATTCTCTGCTGCGGAATTCCGGAATCAAGATTCATGTGATATATGCAAGCAAAGCTGTAGAAGTCAAGAAATCTCTAGACCAGGACAGACCCCTCGCCGTCATTTACGTAAATCCTGAACCCAGCAGCGCCAGCCTGGAAGAAATTCATCAATTATCTGCCAATCATGGCGTGCCATTAGCGCTCTACTCGGCTCTGGACAATCCAGGGGCCCTGGTCGAATCATTGAAGCTGGCACCTTGTCTGGTGATTCACTCCGAAAATGAAAATCTGCTGATTGGCAGCATCCGCCAGTTACTCGACCGTCACGATCAAGGCAAAGCCCACGGGCAGCAACGAGACCGCCTGCAGGAGCTCGAGCATCGATTTGACCTCTTGCTGGACACTGCCAGGGACGCCATAGCATATATCCATGAAGGACTGCATGTGTATGCAAACCGAGCCTACCTCGAAGCGCTGCATCTGCATAATACTGACGAGATCAATGGCCTGTCGTTGCTGGAAATGATGAAGATCGAGCAAGGTGACTTGAAAGCCATTCTCAAAAAACTTTCGAAGGGTGAGTTTCCAGCAGAGTCGCTGCAAGTCTGTGTGACTCGTCCGGATGGCAGCGAGTTTGATGCCGGCCTGATATTTTCCGCTGCCAAGTTCAATGGCGAAGACTGCATTCAAATGCAGGTTCATCAGTTGGACGCTACCGCAGAACTTCAAGCCGAACTGGATCGATTGAGAATTACGGACCCCCTGACCCGTTTGGGTAACCGGCGGGCCTTTATTGACAAATTGGACACGCGGTTGGAAGAGCCGCATACAGCTGAAAGTGTGTCTGCGGTGATCTACCTGGAACCTGACGGTCTGGCTGAACTGATCGCAGAGCTGGATGTTGCTTCAATGGATGCCTTCACATTTGACCAGGCACAGGTGCTGCGTTCCTGCTTGGGTGATGATGACTTTCCTGCCCGCATTAGTGATCATGGGTTCGCCGTTTTAACCTGCAAGCGCAACATGGAAGATATTGAAGCTTATGCAGAAAGGATATTGAAGGCATACCGCAGCCACCTGACAGAAATTGCCGATCGCTCCATCAGCCTGACCTGCAGCATAGGTATTGCGACATTGGGCCGACTCGCGCGAAGCTCGACCGAAGTGCTGGCAGGTGCGCGCAAGGCGCAGACGGAGGCTGCAGTCAGCGGTAATCAGGCCGTTGTATTCCGGCCCCAGCTTACGGCTGTAAGCAACTTCCAGGATGATCGCCAATGGGTTGAGCGCATCAAATACGCTTTGAGCAACGATGACCTCTATGCAGTACATCAACCCATCGTTGATCTGGATGGTGAAGGTGAACATCTGGTTGAGAATATGGTTTATCTGCGTGATGAATCCGGAAATCTCGCACCGGACAAATACATGGCCATTGCAGATCGTAACGATCTGGCCGGCACGATTGATCGTCACCTCATACCTGGAATGCTGAAGAATTTTGCAGAGAACTCCGAGCGGCAGATCATCAGTCTCAGCGCCAATTCCATTCTTGATTACAGCTTCCCTGGCTGGCTGATCAACCAGATGGAAGCAAACTGCGTTGACGGCAAGAAATTAATTGTTCAGATATCGGCCGCCAACGCACAATCCAATCTCAAACCCGTCCAGAGATTAATGCAGGAACTGCAGCCGCATGGTTGCCTGCTGTCTGTCTCCGGGTTCAACGGCGACCGGCGTTGCAATCAGCTGCTGGAACACCTCGAAGTTTCCTATCTGAAATTACAACCCGCCCTGACGGTAAGTCTTATCGGCAATAGCAGCAATCAGGAGGTTATCAGAGGCATTGTTGAGCTGGCTGATCAGAACAAAGTCACGGTTATAGCCGACGAAGTTGCTGACACCTCGAGCCTGGCCATCTTATGGCAGTGCGGGATCAAGTTGATTGCAGGCGCCTTCCTTAAAGAAAGCTCACAGGTAGTTGCGCAATAATTGCAGGGCAAGACTTTCGGCAAATCAAGGCTCGGCGAACGATCTCCCGCAACTAAATTTTCAAAGCATTCCTTGAGTCTGGGACCGTTGGCCATTTGAGCCCTGTGCTACTATGAATCCCCGTGATTCACGAACATCAGAATTCTATATCGGTCGATTCGCGCCATCTCCAACGGGCGACCTGCACTTCGGTTCGCTGCTGGCAGCGCTTGCCAGCTACCTGGATGCGAGAAAGGCGGAAGGGCTTTGGTTGTTGCGTGTCGAAGATTTGGATCCGCCGCGCGAAGTGGCAGGCAGCGCAGCTAATATCATTTACGACCTGGGCAAGTGGGGGCTCTGCAGTGATCATGCTGTGCTGTATCAAAGCCAACGATCCGCAGCCTATCAATCAGCCTGTGAGCAATTGAGCCAACAGGAGCTGGCTTATTGGTGTGGCTGCACCCGCAGCGAAATGCCGGAATCAGGGGTATATCCCGGAACCTGCAGCACAGGCCTGCCACGGGGTAAAAAGCCGCGGGCACTCCGCATACGTACGCTGCCGGGAGTGGTTGAATTTGAAGATCGAATCCAGGGGCGAGTTCGACACGATCTGAAAAACCAATCCGGCGATTTTATTATTCGCCGCGCGGATGGCTATTTTGCCTACCAGTTGGCAGTTGTCGTCGATGACGCTCACCAACGTATTTCCGATGTTGTTCGCGGCGCAGACCTGCTGGATTCCACACCACGGCAGATCTGGCTGCAGAAATGCCTGGGTTTACCTACACCTGTCTACGCGCATATCCCGCTGGTGACCCAGAGCGATGGCCAGAAATTGAGCAAGCGGTTCCAATCAGATCCGCTGCGCAAGCTCGACCCACTCTTCACCCTGCGCCTGGCATTGAAATTCCTCGGTCATGAAGCTCCTGAGCTGGATTGGCAAGAAACCTGGATTTGGGCTTTGTCGAATTGGTCTTTGAGTGAGGTCCCTCGAATCGGGTCACAATCAATCGAAACTGTAATCTGAGCCGCTTCATTGCTTTAGGTCGTCGCAATGATGTACAAAGTGGGACAATGTGCCGCACAGTTTATAATGCGCAGCAAGACCTGACGAGAGTTCGACATGAACCCCAATTATCTTGATTTCGAACAACCCATTGCGGAACTGCAGGCGAAAATCGACGAGCTGCGCAATGTGGGTTCGGACAATGCCATCAATCTGGATGAAGAAATCCAGCGCTTGCAGATCAAGATGCGGCAGAAAATCCAGGGAATATTCAGCAACCTCACTCCCTGGCAAATATCCCAACTCAGTCGGCATCCCTTGCGCCCCTACACTCTCGATTACGTAGAAAAACTTTTTGACGAATTTCATGAGTTGCATGGTGACCGCACTTTCGCAGATGATCATGCCATCGTGGGTGGGCTGGCCGGTTTTCGCGGGCGTTCTATCATGGTTATTGGCCATCAGAAAGGCCGTGACACCAAAGCCAAGGTATTTCGAAATTTTGGTATGCCTCGACCAGAAGGCTACCGTAAAGCCTTGAGATTGATGAATATGGCTGCCCGATTCCGATTGCCCCTGGTAACGTTCATAGATACGCCAGGCGCTTACCCAGGCGTGGGCGCAGAGGAACGCGGCCAATCAGAGGCCATAGCACGCAACCTCGCTGTCATGTCCCGCTTGCCAGTGCCGGTGGTTTGCAACATTGTCGGCGAAGGGGGCTCCGGCGGCGCTTTAGCGATTGGAATAGGCGACCGGGTGAATATGTTGGAATACAGCACGTACTCGGTAATTTCCCCCGAGGGTTGTGCCTCTATCCTGTGGAAAGATGCCGGCAACGCAGAGGAGGCAGCTACGGCTCTCGGCATTACCTCCGATCGACTCAAAGCCCTGGGGCTGATTGATGAAGTGATTCCTGAACCCCTTGGCGGTGCACACAAGGAGCCGGACGAAGTGGCACGCCGCATTGGTGATTGCATTGAAGGCCAGCTGGCCGAGTTGGATCACATGAATGCCGAACAATTGCTGGAGTCGCGTTACATACGCCTACTGTCCTATGGCGAAATCCAGGATTGAGCCAGACCGGCAATCATGAGCCGGATCATAAATTTATTCACCCCTCAAGTACTGCTGCAAAATTTCTCAGTCCTGCCGGCCAGTAAAAGAGTTTTGGTGGGCTACAGTGGCGGGGCGGACTCAACAGCCTTGTTGTTGGCCCTGCATCAACTTTCTGATCACCTTCAAGGTTGTCTGGAGGCAGTTCACTTCAACCATGGTCTTCAGGACAGTGCGAAGAGTTGGGAAATGCATTGCCGGCGGTTTTGCCAGCAGCGCAATATTCCCTTGCATGTTAAACATCTCGATATGCGTCACAGAGCTGGCGCCAGCTTCGAAACGCAAGCGCGCCAGGCTCGCTACCAATGGATCGCGCAATTGATGGAGGCCGGAGATGTGTATCTTACCGCGCACCAGGCTGACGATCAGGCAGAAACGTTGTTTATCAATTTGCTGCGCGGGAGCGGCAGCGAAGGACTCTCCGGCATTCCTCCCCTGCGCAAGTTCTCAAAGGGCTGGCTGGCCAGGCCATTGCTGAACGTCCGTCGTACCGCCCTGGAAGACTGGTTAGAAACCGAGAAAGTGCTCTGGATAAGCGATCCATCCAACCAGGATCTTTCGCTGGACCGGAACTATCTGCGGAGCAGCATTTTTCCCCAACTGGAACAACACTGGCCGGGAGTAGTGCAACGATTGAACCACAGTGCAGAGCTTATGCGAGAGCAAGGAACTGTCCTGAGGGAACTCCTGCAAAGTCATTCCGACTATTTGTCGGCCGATCAAATTAGGTTGAGTCTTGAAGGTATAGATTCGGCATCATTGCGCTTGAAAGCAGAAATCATTCGTAATTGGGTTCGTGAAAACGCTGCAGTACCGCCACCCAGAGCGAGATTGGCAGAGTTTCTTTCGCAGCTGCAGAACCACCGTGCGGACAGCCGTGCTGAAATACAGTGGGGCAAATGGTTGATCAAACATCATGCAGGACATCTGTGGATGCATGAACTGCCAGCACCTTCACTCTGCCCGGAGCGGCATTGGGCCAGTGGTTCAAAACTCTTCCTAAGCGCTGATCATGGTTTTCTCTCGGTCGAGGGGGTCGAAGCCGAGGGTCTAGCAGATGCCCGGATAACACATCGATCGGCATTGCCGTCCGAATTGCAAAACGTTGCATCAGTTAAAAAGAATATCAAGGAGATCATGCGATTATCGGGTATTCCTACGTGGCTGCGTAATGCAGTTCCCTTGCTGTTTCTTGAGGGGAAACTGGTCGCTGTCGGAGATTGGTGGCTGGCTCCGGAGTTCAGATTGAAGCTGCAAGATTCCCAACTTGTTTTCCGTTGGCAGCCTGGGCATGCACTGTTGAAGAAAATTCAATCAGTTGGCCATAATGTAGCGATTGACCCTGAAGCCGCCCTCGTTTAGTGTCGCCATCCTCAATCAGGAGTTGGGTTTACATGAGCAAAACGAAGGAAGTGAAACCCGGATTCGAACAGGCACTGGCAGAACTGGAAGAACTGGTGGCAAAGCTGGAGTCGGGCGATCTGAGCCTGGACCAATCATTAATGCATTTCAAACGCGGCGTGGAACTGACACGGCATTGCCAATTCATACTCGATGAAGCGCAGCGAACAGTCGAAGTTCTCAACCATGACTCTTCCGCAAGTAAAGTGGATAATGCCGCCGACTGATTTCCCCTCCTGCGAATCACCGCTGGCGAGCTGGCGCGAATGCTTCGAACATCAACTGCATCTGAGCCTGCCGCTTGATAGTCAGGCCCCTGAGCGACTGCATCAGGCCATGCGGTACTCAGCTTTGGCTGCGGGCAAGCGCATCCGCCCACTATTGGTTTACGCTTCCGGCCATGCACTGGGACAGCCATTGAGATCGCTGGATGCCCTGGCCTGCAGCCTGGAACTGATTCATGCTTACTCCCTGATCCATGATGATTTACCGGCTATGGATGATGACGACTGGCGCCGGGGTCGCGCTACCTGTCATTTGGCCTTTGATGAAGCAACTGCCATCCTTGCTGGAGACGCCCTGCAGGCTCTGGCCTTCGAACAGCTGGCAGCAATGGCATCTGATGACTCGGCCATCTCATTGAGCCTGATGAAAATGCTTGCCTCCGCTTGCGGCTCCACGGGCATGGCCGGTGGCCAGATGCTGGACCTCAACGCAAAAGGCCGTGACATCAGTATTGCGGAATTGGAGCAAATTCATACCCTTAAAACCGGCGCGTTGATCAGCCTGGCCGTTACAGGCCCGGCAGTAATTGCGGATGCTCCGGCCAAGCAAATCGAAGCCTTGAAGGTGTTTGGACATTGCCTTGGCCTGGGATTCCAGATCCGCGACGATATCCTGGACGTCACAGGCGAATCCAGCAAGACTGGTAAACCTAGCCATGCTGATGCAGCACGCGATCAGCCTACGTTTCCCGCCCTGATCGGCCTGGAGGCGTCCGAGCAGAGGGCAAACTTGCTGCTGCAACAGGCCCTGGCCGCCTTGCAGTGCCTCCCCGGAGATACCAAACCGCTCCAGGTGCTGGCGAATCATATGATTCAACGCGATCATTAAAACCAAACCAAGACCCGTCTCAGATTAGAATATGCAGCATGAATGATCAGTCATACCCATTGCTGAGTGGCCTGCAAACTCCTGCCGACATGCGGCAACTGGATGAAGCTTTGTTGCCGCAGCTGGCAAATGAGCTGCGGCAATTCCTGATCGAATCGGTTGCGGTCAGTGGAGGTCATTTTGGAGCAGGGCTGGGTTGCGTAGAACTGACCGTAGCCTTGCATTTTCTGTATAACACGCCGCATGACCGCATTGTTTGGGATGTCGGCCACCAGGCCTATCCGCACAAGATTCTTTGCGGTCGCGCAGACCGCATCACTACCATCAAGCAGGCCCATGGACTTGCACCCTTTCCTAAGCGTGGCGAAAGTCCCTTCGATACTTTCGGTGTCGGTCACTCCTCAACTTCAATCAGTGCGGCGTTAGGTATGGCCATTGCCTCGAAGGCCAAAGGCGAAGACCGCAAATGTGTCGCTGTCATTGGCGATGGCGCCATGACAGCCGGCATGGCCTATGAAGCCCTGAATCATGGCGGTGATGCTGATACCGACATCCTGGTGGTATTGAACGAAAATCAGATGTCGATTTCACCCAATGTGGGCGCGTTGACCAAAATGTTGGGGCGACTGATGAGCGGCCCCACTGTAACCGGTCTGCGCGAACGAAGTAAGAAGCTGATGCGACGTGACTCCCGCACATGGCGCTTCATGAGCCGGTGGGAAGAACACGTCAAAGGAATGGTCATGCCTAGCACTTTGTTCGAAGAGCTGGGCTTCAATTACCTCGGCCCTATTGATGGTCACGATTTAACCACACTGATTCGGACCATACGCACAGCTCGCGATGTTAAAGGCCCCAACTTGTTGCACATCATTACAGCAAAGGGGAAAGGCTATGCTCCGGCTGAACTTGATCCGGTCAAATATCACGCCGTTGGACCATTTGATCCCATCCAGGGAGTGCAAAGCAGCGCATCCAAGGCACCCGCCAGCCCCACCTATACTGAGGTTTTTGGCCAGTGGTTATGTGACATGGCAGAGCAGGATCCAAACCTGCTGGCCATAACACCAGCCATGCGGGAAGGTTCAGGCATGGTCGAGTTTCACCAGCGTTTTCCCGAACGATACTTCGACGTTGGCATTGCTGAACAGCATAGTGTAACTCTGGCAGCCGGCATGGCCTGCGAAGGCACTCATCCGGTAGTGGCCATCTACAGCACCTTTTTACAAAGGGCCTATGATCAGCTGATACATGATGTAGCCTTGCAGAATCTGCCAGTGTTGTTCGCCATAGATCGCGCGGGACTGGTAGGGCCGGATGGCCCAACGCATGCCGGTAGTTTTGATCTGAGCTATTTGCGCTGCATTCCCAACATGCTGATCATGGCACCCGCCGACGAGAACGAATGTCGGCAGATGCTCTACACGGGTTATTTGCACAAAGGGCCGGCTGCAGTGCGTTACCCCCGCGGCAAAGGCCCCGGAGTGAAACCCCAGGCGGAAATGTCTGCCCTCCCTGTTGGCCATTCAGCGCAAATTCGCGCAGGCGAAAAACTGGCCATACTGGCTTGGGGCAGCATGGTTCAGCCTTGCACTCAGGTGGCTGCATCACTGGGGGCCACTCTGATCAACATGCGCTTTATCAAGCCTCTGGATAGCGCAGCGATACTTGAGGCAGCTGCCCAACACGATGCACTGGTGACGGTGGAGGAGAACTCTGTTGCTGGAGGTGCTGGTAGTGCGGTGAACGAGTTGCTGGCCCTCCGCGGGATTCACACAGCCGTGCTGAATCTGGGGCTGGCTGATGATTTTATCGAACACGGCACGCGCGAAGAGTGTCTGATCCTGGCTCAGCTGGATGAAGCCAGCCTGCTGACGCGGATCAAAGCTTTCCGTGCCACCTGTATGCCTGACGTTGAAATGGAACAACATCGATCTGCCAGAACGTAGTCACGTATTTAACCCCATAACGATGAGGTTCAACCTCGGCCGATTTGACGGAAGGTCAGGTTAACTCTCAAGCCAGTTTTTCTGCTGGTTTTAGGCACACTATGCTGGTAACGGTGCTGGAAGCTGCCGGATAACAACAACAGACTGCCCGACTGGAGCTCCACACAGCCCGATGTACGGGAAGTTTTCTCACGCCAGTGGAAGTTTCGAGCCGCACCCAGGCTGACCGAAGCAATAAGGGGATTCGTCCCCAGCTCCGGCTCATCATCCGCGTGCCAACCCATGCTGTCCTGGCCGTTACGGTAGGCATTAATCAATACCGAATTGAATTCAAGGTCCAGATCAGAGCGCAATCGAACGCGCACATCTGCCACCAAAGGGTGCCAGGCTGCAGGCTCCATTCGCAACCCGCTGTAGCTGTAACTGACCTCAGGATCTGACTGCCAGCAGATCAGTCGCGGTTGCATAATCTCCTTGCCGAACATTCGAATCGCCTTCTGTTGCCAGTGCAATTC
>JBGTHE010000007.1:0-1810 GCA_041746335.1 Lysobacterales bacterium
GCTTTGTAGGCTTCGAATGCCGCCATGCTGTCATACTCCCAGATGATCATGTGGCGGCCTGTGTCGTTGCCAGCGACAGTTTTTTCAAAATAGCGCACGCTTTTCCACTCAGGAAACAGGTCCCGGTGGTCCTTCACCCAGCTCAGCCAGCGGCGCAACTCGACAACGTGTTCCGCGTCCTTGCCTTCTGCCACCAGCCAGGTTTCAACTTCAAAAACTGCCATTTTTTTCTCCAACTAATGCCTGATAAGGGGTGGGGTGGCTAGTGATTCACCGGGCCCGTTTCAGGTGACCCAGTTCGCTGCCATAACGGCTGAGTATGGTCTCCAGTGGATGTTCAGGCCGTGAAGCTGCCTGGGTCCGCTCGGCTTCAGCGCTTGCAGTCAGGGGTATTGCCACTGCTGCCATGCTGGCCATCACACCCGCACCTGCCGCGGTTTGGAGAAACTTGCGTCGCGACACCTCTTTTTTGCACGTCATACCAGGCTCCTAAAGGTTTTTACGTTGGTAACAAATCACACTTTTCCCATATTGTCTGATGCGCATGCTCTGATAATTCATCGGGGAATTGTTCAGTGCTTACTTAGTTCTCCACATCAAGCCATTGAAAAAATTCAATGCTATACCCGCCCGGGTCCTCCACCAGGAACGCCCGGATCGGGACGTTCTTGTTGTTGTAGATCTCTTTCAGAAACACGATGCCCTCGGTCTGCTTCAAACGTTGGTACCAGGCGTCCACATCCTCGGTGACGATACTCAACATCACTGCGTTGTCTGCCTGGGCGCGATGAAAGCTGGTTTCGCCTTCCTGCACCAGGCCGATGGATGAGCTGGGAGTGAGCTGAAAGATTTTCACCCAGGTTTCGTCAAAGGTCTTGGTGAGGCCAAGCGTCTTCTCGTAAAACGGCACAACCACGGCCAGGTCCTTGTAATAGAACATGAGCGTATTTTCTTTGATCGAAGGCAGCTGAATGGTGGATTCCTCCGCTACAAGGCCTGAAGCCGGAAGGGTCATTAAATACAACAGCGCTGGTAAGCAGCGGTACAGCTTCAGGTTCATCTGCATACTCTCCTGGCGTGGCCAAAAGG
Source organism: Lysobacterales bacterium (assembly GCA_041746335.1). Taxonomy (GTDB): domain Bacteria; phylum Pseudomonadota; class Gammaproteobacteria; order Xanthomonadales; family SZUA-36; genus JAWXBM01. The sequence goes on from JBGTHE010000007.1 coordinate 1,090, forward strand.
AGATGGGTTGGCTGCCGGGTCGAACGCAACCGGGCCCTTTCGAGCATACGTGGTTCGCGTTGGTTTGGACATACCATTGCCGGGATTTTGGCTGGATTTTGGCGCCATCGACCCAGGCCGGTAGTGCGGTTGAAATGGCTGCAGTAGTTAATTCCGGATGTTGCGGTGTCAAGATCAAGGTGGCTGGCGCACCGCTGCGGTCACGAAGTGGATTTGGGGCTGGAAACCCTTTCAACGCTTTCTCGATCTTGGTGTGGTCGATTACCTGCACGCGGATGCCATCATCTGCGGCGGAATTACCGAACTACGCCGGATCGCAGCTCTGGGAGTATCGCATTCAAAGCCCATGACCTACCACGCTACGGGATCGGCCGTGGCGCTGGCAGCCAATGGCCCACGCTGCTGCTGCATTTGCGGACACGGACAGCATCGAGATGCACCTGCTTCATCAGGCAATGTTTGAAGAGTTGTGGGAGTCGGGGTGGCGGGTATCCGGCGGGAAAATTCACCTGCTAGATTGGCCGGGTTTGGGCATCAACCTGATGCCCGACGATCCGAGATTTAAAATTTAACCAGATCAAAATCTCTGCTTACGTGGGTTCGCATCCGTCACTGCGGTTGCGGTGGTTGCCACGCCGGGAGAGATGGAAGTATGGGTAATACATTAGCCAGGGTGGCGGATTCCCACATGGAAGGTACGCCACGGATATAAGCCAGCACT
>JBGTHE010000008.1:0-1942 GCA_041746335.1 Lysobacterales bacterium
GTGGGTAATCACCGGGCTTACTTTTTCAGTGACGTTCATGGTCAGGCCAATCGGAAACAGAGGCACATGCAGGTTCGCCAGAGCAGCGACTTCGGCTGACCGCGCGCCTGCTGCGTTCAGGATCATTTGGCAGCGAATGTCTTTGGGTGCATCGTCACTGGCAGGCCGCCCAGGAGAACTCTTGCTCAAGCGAACGGTCCAGGCTGAGCCATTGCGTTCAATGGCGCTCACCTGCGTGTCGGTCATGATCCGGGTTCCATGGGTGACGGCCTTGCGCGCGAACGCAGGAGTCAGAAGCCGCGGGTTGCAATGCCCCTCGTCAGGACAATGCAGGGCAGCCACCACCGATCCTGCGAGATAGGGGGCCAGTTGGCGCACCTGGGCACCATCCAGCATTTCAACCGACAAGCCCTGGCTGCGCTCGATAGCGGACTTGCGTTCCAGCAAGCTCGCCTGATCCGGCGTTTCGGCCACCATCAAGCCGCCGTGAATAACCATTTGGGTGTCGCAACCGAGGATGTCATCGATCTTCAGCCAATCCTGAATGGACAGTTTGGCCAGCCCCACATAGAACTCCAGCTCGCGCAGCTGAACATCCAGATTCTGGATCAGCCGGTGTTCGAGTTGAAAGTGTAGCGAGCCCGCATTTTGCCCGGAGGCACCCTGATTGATCTGACCGCCTTCCAGCAACACCACGCTGGCACCGGCCTCAGCCAGATAGCAGGCCGTGGCGCAGCCAATCAGCCCGCCACCAATCACGGCAATATCGAAGTTTGTCATTGCCGGGAAGTCGCCGGTTTGTCAGGCAGTAGACTCATGCGGCGATGCTAACACGCAGTGCGTCTGCAGCGCGTCTGGCCAGCTCAGCAGGAAGTGCGGACCTGCGAGTGATCAGTCAATAACAGCAGTGGCCTCAATCTCAACCAGGAACCCCGGCAAAGCCAGGCTTTGCACACCGATCCAGGTATTGGCGGCGGGTATGACATCGCCGTAAAACTCAGCCAGTGCGCCACCAATTGGGCCGAGTAACTCAGGCGTATGATTCACCACATAGGTGCGCAAACGAACCACGTCTGCCACGGTTGCACCTGCAGCAGCCAAAACAGCTTTGAGATTGCTCAAGGCCTGCCTTGCCTGCGCACCCGCATCGCCCTCGCCAACCAGCTGGTAGTCTTTGTCCCAGCCCACTTGGCCGGCACAATGAATGGTGGTTCCACCGCTTGATTTGATGGCGTGGGAAAAGCCGTATTGAACGCTGCCATACAGGTTTTCGGGATTAATAGCCTCGCGAGTCATAGATATCTCCTGAAGGGTTTGTTCGGTAAAAGCGTTGAACCATGTCTGTCCTGTCGTTAGTGATACTCGACCAGCTCAAGTTGATGACCAAAAGGATCGACGACATACCATGAACGGTTGGCGGGGCAGGGCCCGTCCAGCATATCGATGGAACCTGCCATGGCATTGCAGCCTTTGGAAACCAGAAAAGCTACGGCTTCATCCAGGTTTTCCACCTCGAGGCACAAATGCCTGCTACCGATATCGCAATTTCGTGGTGGGGTCTGGCGTGCATCGGTGGGTTTCTCATAGCGGAACAATTCCATCCCTGATCCATCGCTGAATTTGAGCATGGCAATCTCCAGCCGTGCGCCGGGCACATTGATGTGCGCTGCAGTCCAGTCGCGGCCGTCGTCCATCAAGGGAATCTCGGCTGCATCAAACGGACCCATGCGGTAGGCGACCTCCGCACCAAACACTTCGGTATAAAAGGCAACGACCGGTTCAATTTCATGCACGCTCAGGGAAACGTGGTCAACTCGCTTGAAAGCTACGGTTTTCATTCTGGTTTCCTGTTGGCGGTGAAAGCACAATGCTCAGTGAATTCTAGATTAACTTCAGCTGCTGCGGCATACATATCGCTGCGTGCATCAATTTGTTGCTTTCT
>JBGTHE010000009.1:0-3391 GCA_041746335.1 Lysobacterales bacterium
TGAAAGATCGACCGGCCAAGCCAGACCGCTCCTGAGAGAAAAACACCGAACCGTCTGAGTCGATTCTGATCAGGAATGCTATCAGCAACATGAGAGGTGCCAGCAGAATCAGGCCGATAGCAGCAAAGCCAAGACTCAGCACCCTTGTTGCGATCAGCGCGCTGCGACTCGGTCGAAAGTCATTCGAGTAGATGATGTCTTCAGCAGCATAGGTTTCCAGTGGCAGCTTTCCCGTTACCTGTTCATAAACGGTCTGTGCCTGCTCAATTCGCACATTCTGCAGAACCTTGGCCTCCAGAAGTTGGCGATCAGGTAAACCGGCGCTGCCTTCAGAGGGCGCAACAATGATCACTTTGGGCTCTTGCTGGTGGATAATCAGGTGTAGATGTTCTAGGGTGCCCAGCACCGGATAGCCATATCCGCTGGTGTCCGAATCATCCCAGGCGACGATCCCGGCAATCTCATAGTTGCACGCGGGGTTCTTCCTGATCTCATTCAGCAGTTCGCTGATGAATGATCCCGTGCCCAGCACCACAGTCTTTTTGGCGTTTTTGAAATTATTCATTGCTGTTCAGGCATTTCATTGTTGTGCGTGACTGCCGTTGAATACCAGCCCCAGGACTTTCTCCTGAGTCATCAGATTGAGCGTCTCTTCGAGCTTCTCCCGCGGCGTGGCATCCGCTTTGACCACCACCAGAAATCCGTCGACCACTCGCTCAATCAATTCGATGTCGGGCAGCAGCAGCGTCTGCGGAGTGTCCACAATGATGTAGTCATACTTCTGGCGTCCCTGCTGAAACAGCTCATCAAGGCGCGGCGACTTGAGGAGCGCATAAGGTGAATCCACACTGGTGCCCGCCGGTATCAAATGGAGATTAAGACCCGGCAGGTGGTAGCTGGCCGAATCCTGGCCGCGTGTGTCGCCCCCGATCCATTCGGCGACACCGGCACTCGCATCTGCTGGCAAGCTCAAGTATTGGCGTACATTGTTGGTCGATCGCCGAAAATTCAGATCAACCAGAAGAACCCGGGCGCGCGAGTCCTGTGCCAGTGCCCCTGCCAGATTAATGGCCGTCAATGTCTTGCCGTCACCTTCTCCAGGGCTGGTTACGCCCACTACGACGCCGCCCGCCCCATTGCGCATCTGTTCCAGCGTGTGGCGCAAGCGGAAGTAGCTTTCAGCCAGAAATGAGGCTGGTTGCAACAAACAGACCAAACGGGGATTGATTTCGCCGCTCTTGCTGATCTTCAGCAATTGCTCGTCCCGAAAATGTTGCACTTCGTAGCCCGATTCGGATCTCTCCTTAGAAGGCATTTCGCTGGTGATGCGATGGGTCGAACGCGACTCAGTATCGACCGTGGTGTTCAGATGATTCATCAGGTTTTCCTGTGTCTGAAAATTCAATTTGAAATGGCCAGAACCAGCTGTTCAGCATGGGTCCCGGCGTAGTAACTGCAGCCTGCCATGGTCAGCAGGCCGGCAATAAAGATGATGGATACCAGACTGAACCGTGCCCGGCTGCGCCACTGGTCACTGGGCGTCCGTACACGTGGAATGTTGGCCAGCACCGGCAATGTGGTAAATCGGCGTATCTCGGCGATGGAGTGGAAGCTTTTGTCCCACTTCTCGGCCAGTAGCAGCGCTGCCCCCGCAAATCCCAGGGCCAATACGAAACCGAGGAACATCAATTGCGGGCGGTTGGGAGCCACGGGCCCATCGGGAGGGATCGCCATTTCGATAATCTTGAATTGCTGGTTCTGGCGGGTCTCCAGTGACTCAGCGAGGTAGGCATCCTGATAATGCTTCTGCATGGCGAGGTATTCGTCGCCTGCAGTTTGGTATTCGTAAGCAAATCGCTTGAGTTCCTGCTCGATCCTTGGTGTGCCCTGGAGGGTGGTCACCAGGCCGGCTATTTCGGCGCGCAATCTTCCTTCTTCGCTCCTCAGTGCTCTGAGTTCCCCCGCCAGGTCGATGGATGACGTTCGTTGGAGACCAGACTGGCCTTCGTTCCCGGTATTTGTTTCTGCCAACGCTTTGGTCAGGGATTCGATTTCGGCTTTTTGGCGAATGATGTCAGGGTGGCTGGCGGTAAGCCGGGTTTCACGCTCAGCCAGATCCCGCTTTAACCACTCCAGTCGCCGAACACCGGTCAGCCCCGTGATGCCCGCTCCCGCAGTGCCTTCGCTGGTGCTCGGTAATACACCGTCCCTGCGTTCCAGCAGAAGTACCTGACGCTCACCATTCAGGCGCAGCTCGGAGTTGAGCCGGTCCAGTCTGGCCATATTGAACGCTTGCTGTTCAGGCAGTTCGCCCATGTGTGCATTCTTGAATTCATTGATGCGTCGCTCTTCTGCTTCAAACCGGCTTTTAGCTGCTGCCAATTCTTCGCGAACGAACTCCGTTTTTCTTGTCGCCTGGCCGGTACGGATTTGCTCATTCTCGGCTCTGAAGCGGGCTGCCAGTTCGTTGGCCACCGGTGCCACGCGCTCAGGATCCCAATCCTGGTAGGTGATCGTGATGGCATAGGAGGAATGCTGCCCCCATTGAGGCGCGGTTGAGGCCTGTTGATCAATCTCGATATCCTTGCGGAAGCGATTGATCACTGATTCCGGCGAAGCGCTGGCCCTCATCGGTGCGTAAAGATCAAACGTATCGATCACCTCCTGCAGCTGCGTGCGACTCATGACAGCCTGCCGGATGGCTCCAAGCCGTAATTCCAACTCGTTCGTCGCGCTCGATTTAATTAGGGATTCCGCGATGTCATCCTGGGTGAACAAGATGGTCGTTGAAGACTTGTAGAGTGAAGGCAACGCTGCGACGAGGCACACGGCAACGGTGAACACGGACAGGAAGCAGACAATGAAAAGCCACTTTCTCCTGCGCCATTGATCCATGGCCTGATCCATCATCGGGATTTTTTCTACTTCAGTCACAACCCTGTCTCCACACTATTCAATTCGTTGATCACGGGACCAGAATTACGTCACCGGGAAAAATCAATACCCGCGCCTGGGTGTTCCTGGATTTGAGCAGCTTCTGGTAATCGAAATGTATCTTCTCGGTCTGCCCGCCCATGGTCCGAAGGATGACAATGTTCGAACTCGAAGCGAATTCTGTCAGTCCCCCGGCCTCCGCCAGCGCATCAAGCACGGATGCCTGGTTCTGGAACTCGAATCGGCCCGGCAGGCGCACTTCGCCCAAGACTGACACTTTGTAGCTATGCACCGCGTCTACCACTACGGAAACTTCCCCGGGTATGAGATCCATGTATTTGCCCAGGGCCTTTTCCATCGACCCCTGCAGTTCCAGAGGTGTCAGGCCAACCGCCGGGATGTCACCGATGAGCGAAAACGACACATGTCCATCAGGCCTCACTGTGACAGTCTGATT
>JBGTHE010000010.1:0-2029 GCA_041746335.1 Lysobacterales bacterium
GTCAAATGTTTCAAGAATTGATTCAATCACTCTCTCATCGGCAAACAGATCATCTGCATGCAGGACTCCTACAATTCCCGACGGTGTTTTTGATAGACCTTTGTTCAACGCATCATAAATACCACGGTCGGGCTCCATGATTACGGTACTCAATTGGGTTTTATTATTTTCAATAAATTGCGCAGTCGCATCCGTTGAGCCACCGTCTATCAACAAGTGCCTGACCGCTGTATTTTGGTTGGAAACTGACTGGATGCAATCCTTCAGCGTAGCCACGGCGTTGAGAGATGCCGTGATGATTGTCACTTCAGGATTCGTGATAATTGGCGTTCGTCAGGTTAAGAATGGCGCAACTTCGGCAACTGCGAAGCGAAACATAAACACGTTTTTTTCACACTCGAGGGCGGGAAACCACCAACTGTCCCAGCACCAGCAAGTCCATCCGCGTCCGCAAAAAGCAATCCAGCGCTTCCTCCGGCCGACACACAATCGGCTCATTCTCGTTGAATGAAGTATTCAGGAGCATAGGCACACCGGTGCTCTGCCGAAAGGTTTCAATTAATTGCCAGTAAAGCGGATTCGTATCCTGATGGACCGTCTGGAGTCGCCCCGTTCCATCGACATGTGTAACCGCCGGGATTTCCGCCCGCCGCTCTCGACGGATGGGGAACACCTTCATCATGAAAGGTACATCTTCGTCTTCCTCAAACCACTCGCTCACATTTTCACGAAGGACCGAAGGAGCGAAAGGCCGGAACGATTCACGGCGCTTGATCTTGTGGTTAAGGATGTCCTTCATGTCGGGTCGGCGCGGGTCACAAAGGATTGAGCGATTGCCCAGGGCTCGCGGGCCCCACTCCATACGCCCTTGAAACCAGCCAATAACACCGCCATCAAGGATTGAAGCCACCACCCGATCACAAAGTGCCTGGCGGTCGTCGATGTGATCGACACTGCAGTTGGCGATCTCAAGGGGCCGCTTGTTTGCGCTTAGCAGTGCCAGGTAATCCGTGCTGGTATATTCCGGCCCCCAAAAGGCATGGCACATTGGATATCGTGGCCGCTCCTTCTTTTGATGCCAGACGTGCAGGGCCGCACCCAGCGCCCCTCCCGCATCCCCGGCCGCAGCCTGAATATAGGTCTTTTTGTAGGGTGTGTTGCGACGAATTCGGCCATTTGCAACCGAGTTCATACCGCAGCCACCGGCGATTGCAACGCTGTCGACTCCGTGTTTACCATGCAGGTGATTGAGCATATGAAAAAAGGCCTCTTCGTACATAGCCTGGACTGAATGCGCAATATCCTTGTGTTTCTGGGTCAGCTCTTCTTCTCTGATACGGGCAGGTCCCAGCAAATTGCTAAGAGCCCCAGAGAACAGAGGTCCCACAACCGGACTCCCATCTTCCCACTCATAGTTGACGTGCGTACAGTGGTGCTGGAAATAGTCGAGATTCAAACGGAATCGACCATCCTCGACCAGCTCGACGATAGAACGCATTTGTGGAAGAAACTTAGGCTCACCGTACGCGGCCAGACCCATCACCTTGTACTCGTCGCCATACGAAGGAAAGCCCAGGTATTGAGTCAGCGCCTGGTAGAAAACGCCGAGGGAATGGGGATAATAAACCCGGCCCTCCACCTCGATTTCAACGCCGCTGCCCAGCCCCCAGGCCGAACTGGCAAAATCACCGAACCCATCCACAGACACGACACTGGCAGTTTCGAACGGAGAACAATGAAATGCTGAAGATAGATGTGCCAAGTGGTGCTCAACGCCATGGAATTCTGCACGGACCTTCTGCCCCGGAAACTCACTCGCCATAAGCTCCATCGTGCCGGAACGTTTCTTCTTATTGCGAATGCGATCCAACACCATACCCAAGTCCGGACGATGGGCCAAGGCGTAGGAAACCTTTTTGGCCAGATTGGCAGAGGAGTCCTGATTGATGGCAACGTGATCCAGGTCCCCCGCGCCGATGCCACCTGCTTCAAGGCAGTACCTAATCGATTCGGTTGGAAAACCAGCCCA
>JBGTHE010000011.1:0-4954 GCA_041746335.1 Lysobacterales bacterium
ATCATCAATGCGCCGGAAGTAGCTATTTTGGGTGTGTCACGTTCCAGTATCAAACCGGTTTGGAATGGCGAAGCCTTTCAACCCAGGCTGATGTTGCCACTCTCCGTTTCCTACGACCATCGGGTGATTGACGGTGCGTCTGCTGCGCGCTTCACCCGTTACCTGGCCAGCCAATTGGAAGATCTGCGCCGTCTGACCCTTTAAGGGTTGAGGGCTGATCGAATTATGGAAAGCAACGCAACATCGGAGCAGCGGCAGAGTAAGAGTCTCTATTGGGCTGCCGTGGTTGCCCTTATGCTGGGCCTGACTGCACTGTTTCAGGGCGTAACGCGCAATGAAAGAGTTTCTCAAAGCATACTGACTACTGACGGAAAAATTGCGCTGGTACTCAATCGTGAGCGGGATGGGCATTATTACGCGGAAGGTGAAATCAACGGCACTGCTGTGGCCTTTCTGGTCGATACCGGCGCATCCGATGTAGCACTGTCCTCAGCACTGGCACGTTCGATTGGCCTGGATTTCGGGCCTGAGATCGCGGTAATGACGGCCGCTGGCCCGGTACGAGGCTGGCTTACCCGGTTGGAGCGCATCCAGGTAGGCCCATTAGTGTTACAGAATGTGCGGGCTACCATTACGGATAAATTGGGTGATCAGGCTTTATTGGGCATGAGCTTCCTGAAACATTTCAGCATGATTCAAGAAGGCGATACGCTGATTCTGGCTGTCGCTGGGGAAAGCCAGGAATGACAAACGAGTTGCAAGTCAAAGTCCCGGATATTGGTGATTTCGATTCAGTGCCGGTCATTGAAGTACTGGTCAAGGCCGGTGACACAGTGCAAAAGGAACAATCCCTGGTCACGTTGGAAAGTGATAAAGCCACCATGGAAATTCCCGCGCCCCTTGCGGGCAAGGTGCTGGACGTCAATGTGTCTGTAGGCTCCAACGTTTCTCAGGGAGATCTTATTCTGAAGCTGGAAGTTGCAGACGATGCGGGAGTTCCAGCTGAACCGGATACTCCGGCTGGACATCCCACCTCGAGTAGCGGTGACGATAAAACGGAACGAGTGCCCGAGACAACTTCTGCGCCGCGCACGAACGCTACCGACAGTTCTGACGCGGATAAAACTGCTGGCCAACACAAGTACACCTACGATGTCGTGGTGCTGGGCGCCGGTCCCGGAGGCTACACGGCCGCTTTCAGGGCTGCAGATCTTGGCCTCAAAGTTGCTCTGGTAGAGCGTTATCCCACCCTCGGCGGTGTCTGTCTGAACGTAGGCTGCATTCCGTCGAAAGCCTTGCTTCATACGGCACAAGTTATCGATGAAGTGGCAGCGATGAAAGCGCATGGAGTCAGCTTTGGCGAACCGGATATCGATCTCGATAAACTGCGCAATTTCAAGAACCAGGTGGTCAGGAAACTGACCGGGGGGCTCTCCAATATGGCGGGCAAACGTGGCGTGGAGGTCATCCAGGGCATTGCTGAATTCAGTGGACCCCATGAAATGCTGGTGCAGACAGAAGATGAGGTCAGACAGCTCGATTTCGCGCACGCCATAATCGCTGCGGGTTCGCAGTCGCTGGAGTTACCGGGATTGCCCTGGGGTGATCCGCGCTTGATGGATTCTACGGGTGCCCTGGAGCTTGAAGACATCCCGGCCCGTCTGTTAGTGATAGGTGGGGGCATTATTGGCCTGGAGATGGCTTGTGTCTATGCGGCGCTGGGCAGCAAAGTCACCGTAGTTGAGTTGACTGATCAGCTGATGCCGGGAGCCGATGCGGATCTGGTTAAACCCTTACAAAATCGCATCAGCCAAATTTACGAACACATTTACCTGGGCACAAAGGTGAGCCGGGTGGATGTAGCAGATGACGCCTTGGTAGCGCATTTTGAAGGCCCGACTTCGCCCTCCACCGATTCATTTGACCGGGTTTTAGTTGCGGTTGGGCGGGTACCCAATGGTAAAAATATCGGAGTTGAAACGGCGGGGGTTGAAGTCAGCGATCGGGGTTTCATTCCTGTCGATAAACAGATGCGTACCAATGTGCCGCATATATTCGCCATTGGCGATATTGTTGGCCAGCCCATGCTGGCGCATAAAGCCAGCCATGAAGGTAAAGTTGCTGCGGAGTGCTGTGCGGGTGAGAAAAGCTATTTTGATGCGCGAGTCATTCCTTCAGTAGCCTACACAGACCCGGAAGTGGCTTGGGTTGGTTTCACTGAGCAGCAGGCAGAAAAAGAAGGACTGGAATTCGAGGTCACCCGCTTCCCCTGGGCAGCCAGTGGGCGCGCAATCGGTATCGATCGGACCGAAGGATTTACCAAGCTGCTGTTCGACAAACACACCCGGCGTATTATTGGTGCGGGAATTATCGGCGCTCATGCCGGCGATCTGATTGCCGAGTGTGTACTGGCTATCGAAATGGATTGTGAAGCGGCTGATATAGGGCTGACCATACACCCGCATCCAACCCTGTCCGAAAGCATTGGCATGGCGGCCGAAATTTTCGACGGTACGATTACGGACCTCTATGTACCCAGGAAAAAGAAGTGATTACTGCGAGTGAGCCTTTGAGTGATGCTGGTTGATCAGGCGCGCCGGTACTTGAAGATGACCTGGTCAGTCACACCGCGTACAGAAGGGTCCATGGCGGATTTATTGTGTTCATCCGCTGGATTGCGCAGGAAATGCGCTTCAGCAACCCACTCGAAACAACTCCCTTCCAGGTCGTTCTTTATGTGCTCAGGATCGACGCGATGCAATTCCTCACCGGTTTGCTGAGCATTCGAACCGGCTTCCGCTACATGGTCAATGATCCCCAGCACCGCGCCTGGCTTCATAGCTTTGCATAATTTGCTGACCAACAGAGATTCGTTCACTTCTGGCCAGCCAGTTTCATGACCATAATAAAAATCATGCCAGGTCAGTATGGCAAGCACCGCATCAAAGCTCGCATCATGAAGCTGCAATGCATCAGCTTCGATAATCAACTGCGTAACATTGGGCAAACGGTCATTGGCATACCGGCTGGCGATTTCATCCTTTGCATAATCGATGTAAGCCAGGTTGTTGTGACTGACGACGCTGCCGTTTGGGCCCGTTATGTTACTCAGGATTTCAGTGTAGTAGCCACCACCTGAAAAGAGATCCAGTACCCGCATGCCTGGCTTGATTTCAAAAAAAGCCAGGACCTGGTCAGGTTTGCGCAATGGGTCGCGCGCGCTATCGCCCTTCAACCGCTGCGGATTGTCCAATGCAGCAGCAATTGCCTCATCAACGATCGGATGAATGGCCTGCTCAATCGCTTGGCCTCCGCCATTCGTGCATGGGGAAATCAGCAGTAGGCTGAGCAAGGCTTGAGTGCAAGTCATGTTCCATTCACATCCGTATCTGGTGATGCGAATTATGGTGGGCTACTCACTGACATTCGCAAACGTACAGACGGAACGATCGGCCGACGAGCTAAAGCGATTCTCGCGCGGCTCCCTCACAGCATAAGCACGCAAACGATCGTAATGACAGCGGCGCCGATCAGGTTCAGTACCAGGCCGGCGTGAGCCATCTGTTTTACTGTAATCAGCTCGCTGCCATAAACAATGGCATTAGGCGCCGTCGCGACTGGCAGCATGAAAGCACAACTCGCACTCATTGCTGCCGGAACCATTAACAACATGGGGTTGATATCAGTAGCTATTGCGGTAGCTGCCAACAACGGCATCAGCAAACTGGCTGTGGCGGTATTACTGGTCACTTCAGTAAGGAAAGTAACGGACAGACAGATGCCCAGAACGATCAGCCAGGGTGGCAGAGCAACCAGAACTTCCAGTTCGGCGGCGATGATGTCAGCCAGACCACTGGCCACAAAAGCGTTGGCCAGGGTGATGCCGCCCGCAAACAGCAACAAAACGCCCCATGGAATTTTGCTCACCGTTTCCCAATGCAGCAATCTTTGACCTTCACCATTGGGCATTACGGCCATGGCAATAACCGCGATCAAAGCCACCGACGCATCGTTGGCTTGGGGCAGATCCAGCCAGCCGCTCCAGCCTCCAAAAGGAGCCTGGCGGGTGATCCAGGCCAGGGCGGTGAGCGTAAACATGATCAATACCCTTTTTTCAGAGGGTCGCCATTCACCAGGTTTGGGCAGATGCACCGGATGTTGCAGCTTGATTCCGCGAGTCAACCAGAGCCCTGCCAGGGGCACCATCAGTATGACTATAGGCATGCCCCAGGACATCCACTCAATGAAATTTGGTGTTGTGCCAAACTGATCCAGGTGCACTTGCATGAAAATCAGATTGGGTGGTGTACCAATGGGTGTGCCGATGCCACCAATGCTCGCGGCATAAGCTATGCCCAGCAATAAGGGAACCGCCATGACCCGTTCCGTGCGTTCCAATACTGCAAGCACCACGGGCAGCAGCATCAAGGTTGTTGCAGTGTTGGAAATCCACATACTCAAAAACGCCGATGCCGCCATGAAACCGAGCACCAAACCTCGGGCGCTGTTACCGCCGAACAGGTTCACCATGTAGAGCGCGATTCGGCGATGAGCACCGGAATCTGCCATGGCAGTGGACAGCATGAACCCGCCCATCAATAGCAGAATCAACGGGCTTCCAAAAGACTGAGCAACCTCGGCAGGCGTGAGTACGCCGAGCAGCGGAAACAATGCCATTGGAATCAGCGAGGTAAATGGTATGGGAATGGGTTCAAATATCCACCACGCGGCGCAAACCAAAGTAATTGCTGCGGTAATGGCCGCCCCTGTACTCCAACCGAGCTGGGTCAGAAGGAAAAAAAGCAGGACCGCAAAAAGTGGAATGGCTATGAGTAGAAATCGGTTCATGGACCCCTGTTCCTATAAAGTCCTGGTCGTTTTCGTATGGTACTTGAAACCTATTTTGTTCAGACGCATTGTTCGCCCTTCAAATGCATGCAAATGCTGGCGGCAC
>JBGTHE010000012.1:0-4197 GCA_041746335.1 Lysobacterales bacterium
CCTTCGTAAACGGTGTGCTGGACAAAGCGGCCAGGGCTTGGCGCCCTGGTGAGTTCGCAGACGTTTGATTCAAGCGATGTGCTCTGATCGGGTTTGGCGCAGTATCGACAACATTCAGCGATGAGCGAATTCAGCCTCATAGCGCGATTGCAGAAGCTGTTCGATCAGCATCAGCAGTCGTGCAAGCATCCCGCAATACTGGGTATCGGTGACGATGCGGCTGTGTTGGCTGTTCCGAATAGCGCGCACTTACTGGTTACTACCGATACCCTGGTCAGCGGTATCCACTTTTTCGCAAATGATGCACCGGCAGACATTGCGGCCAAGGCGTTGGCCGTCAGTCTCAGTGACCTTGCTGCGATGGGCGCGGAGCCTGCCTGGTTTTTCCTGGCGATTTCTCTGCCGCAACAGGATACGGAATGGTGGGATGATTTCTGCAAGGGCTTATTGGATATGGCCAGCGCAGCGGGAATTCAATTGGCGGGTGGTGATACCACACAAGGCCCATTGTCGGTGAACATAACGGCCATGGGGCTGGTTGAAGCGGGGAAGGCATTGCGTCGAAATGGCGCAAAACCGGGCGATTTGGTTCTGGTGTCGGGACAACCGGGCTTGGCGGCTCTGGCTCTAAAGCAAAAGTTGGCCGGCGAGGAACCTCATCCTGAAGCTTTACACACTTTACTGCGGCCTGAGCCCAGGCTGGCATTGGGCCTCGCGCTGTTGGGATACGCCAACGCCTGTATCGATGTTTCAGATGGTCTGGCTGCGGATTTGGGCCATATACTCGAAGCTTCAGCCTGTGGCGCTGAAATTTTTCTGCAGCAGTTGCCGAAGCATGTAGCTCTATCGAGTCTGACAATCGAGCAGCAATGGTCACTGCAATTGGCTGGTGGTGACGATTATGAACTTTGCTTTACGGTGCCGCCGCAGTACGAGCAAGCTGTGTTGAGGTTCCAACACCAGGCCGGTGTGTCGGTGCACGTGATCGGCAGGATCACCACAGCGGCTGGTTTGAAACTCATACAGCCCGATGGTCGGGAGTTTGCGTTGGACCACAGCGGATACGAGCACTTTGCAAGTCATTCGGATTAGGCCATTCTGGTGACTCAGAATACTCACAGAGGAACATCACGTAGCACTGCACAGTTGGCCTTCGGGACTGTTACAGGATTTTTTGCACTGGGTTTTGGGTCGGGCCTGTCGCCACGAGCACCAGGAACGATGGGTAGTCTGGTTGCAATCCCATTCGCCCTGCTGCTGCACACTCTGTCACCGTGGGCTTATGGTCTGGTGGTGTTATTCGCCTTTATTTTCGGGATCTATTGCTGCGCGGAAACCAGCCGACGCATGGCTGTTCAGGATCCTGGTGCGATAGTCTGGGACGAAATCGTTGCCATGTGGATGATCCTGGCTTTTGTGCCACTATCCTGGGCCTGGTGGCTGGGCGCTTTCCTGCTGTTCCGCTTGTTTGATATCGCCAAGCCATGGCCTATTCGCTGGCTGGATCATTCGGTTAAAGGTGGTTTTGGAATTATGCTGGACGATCTAATGGCTGCCATCTATGCCATTGTCATACTGCAGCTGACACAAAGGTTCCTGCCGCTGCTGGTCACGTGATGACAAATGCTCCCGTATGGACTAGTCCGTGTAGTCAAAAACTTTCACAACTTTCGCTACCCCGCCTACATTCCGAACCACGTCAGCAACTGCATCCCCTTCGGCATGCGAGACAGTTCCCATCAAATAAACCACATTACGCGCAGTCAGCACCTTGATGCGGGTGGCATCGAAACCGACCACCGGATTTTTGGTAGCGAGAACTGAGTTGACCTTGGTAGTCATGTAACTGTTGCTTAGCCGGTCGGCTGCGCTGCTTGGCGGCATGACTTCGAGTTCATTCACCACCCGCCCCATGCCGTTTAGTTTCGAAGTCAGTTCGGAGGCGAGAGCTTTATTCGCCTCACTCTTGGTTTCACCTGCCATCAACAGGGTTTTATTGTGAACTTCTACTTTGATGTGATCATCGGTATCAAACTCTGGTTTTGAGAACAGGACATCAATGGCCTGAGATTCCAGAGTCTGGTCATCCAGTATGGTGCCGGTACTGCGGCGTTGATCGCGTGGTGCACAGGCGATCAACAACAGTGCCAGGAGGAAAAGGGCGCCCAGCCGGGACAGTTTTAGAGCGTCTTTA
The DNA here is from genome assembly GCA_041746335.1 of Lysobacterales bacterium. Taxonomy (GTDB): domain Bacteria; phylum Pseudomonadota; class Gammaproteobacteria; order Xanthomonadales; family SZUA-36; genus JAWXBM01. The sequence goes on from JBGTHE010000012.1 coordinate 2,195, forward strand.
TGCTTGGGGGATTCAGGCTGGTTGGCCATTCACATTCTCCGTACTCGGTTGAAGCCACTATTTTGACATGGGAAAACAGCGAACGAATCAGTGCTTCTTCAACTGTCTGCCTGAAAGGCATTTTTAATCCAGTCGAACTCGAATTGCGATTTGGTACTGCCGTTAATCTGACCCACCGAAACCACGTCAAACCGGCAGGCCTGATGTGAGCTGACTCTTTTGCTGCGCAGATACCAGGCTGCACAGGTAATCAGCTTTTTCCGTTTGGCTTGTGTAATGCTCTCAGCACCACTGCCATGTTGTCCAGGTCGGCGAAAACGGACTTCGGTGAATACCAGGCAATCAGCATCGCGCATGATCAGGTCAATTTCCCCCATACGGCAATGAAAGTTTCGTTGCAGTGTTTTAAGACCCTTTTGCCGCAAAAAAAACTCAGCGGCATCCTCTGCTTCCCGGCCGATGGCAATCCGGTCAATCATCTTCCCGACGTGCGCCCGGATCTTTGCTGGTCCGGTTTCCTCCGGTCCATTGCACTGGTATGCCATTGGCAAACACCGCCCACCCTGGTTCTCGCTGCAAAGTGGCCAGCGGGCCTGCCGAATAACTTCCGGATTGTCCGGAAAAGTGAAAATCCTCATCGCTACGCATCAGCTCCAACCAGGGCAGGATATTCCATGCGTCGCGGCCCAAGGCAAACAGGTTTGCAAATCCACCGCCCTTCAGGCTAGGCATTTCGGGCGTTTTACTCATGCCTGCGAAACGTATCTGCAGGGGTGCCGCAGGAAAGCGCACACCATTGAGGTCCTGGTCGCGAGCGCGATCCGGCAGGCCGGAATAAATTCGCGCACTGGCAAAAACCGGAATATCACCGGCATTGTGGAACCGCAACTGCGGGCGGATCAATCTGCCCTGGGTGGTGTTGGCCGCCAGAAAAATGACATCCACGTCGTCACGTCTGACCGGTTCGTAATCAAGTTGCAGTTGCAAAGTATTTTCCAGTTGCTGTTTGCGCGATTTACTCTGATCCAGCTGCAGCAGACGCTCCAGTACAGCGGAGTGGTCATTCTCGTATTCAAGGAATCTGCCCGATACCACTATTTGCCGGTCATCCTGTAGGAATTGTTCGCTGAATACTGTTACCACGCGCTGACCCCATTCACTCTCTGGAGCGAGCACCATAGCGCGGGCGTAGCCAGCATTTGCCATGGCCATGGCGGTAGCACGCACTTCCGCATCCTGGGACATGGAAATGCCATTGATCTGGTTGCCCAGGCCTGAGGGTGCAGGAAGGCCTGCCGGTATATCGTTCAGTGCCAGCACCGGCGTGCGCAGATCGCTGAGCTGCAGCAACGCGGCTATGGCTTCAGGCTGCAACGGCCCGATGATGTAGTCGGCACCCAGATCACGTGCTTCAAAATAGGCGCCCGGTATGGAATCGGGTTCATTGCCACTGTCGATAAAAAAGATTTGAGAAGTGCCCGGATTATCCAGAAATGCACTCACCATGCCGTCACGCAATGCCTCCGATGCAGCCTGCAACCGACCACCGCTGGGGAGCAGCACTGCCACTTTCTGCGGGGGCTTAAAACCCTGGCGATAATTCAACCAGAGGTCCAGAGCGTCTTCCGCAGCGAGGTAATGGTTAGAGTGGCGAACTTTCCAAGCCTGGACGGCCGGTTCCAGCTGTTTGCCATCAACTAGGTTTTGCCGGATCACCAGTGCGAGATCCAACCAGGGATCCAGGTCTGGATCGGCCCGTGGCCGATTAGCCAATAACTTCAATTCACGGCTGGGGATGGGTTGCATGGCCCTGAGCAATGCCCTTGCGGCGACGGCATCGTAGGCACTCATTTGATCAGCCTGGTCATGAATCTGGCTGAGATCGACGCTGGATTCCAGCTCCATTGCTGCAACTACTTTGGCTTGTATGTCGTCGAAGCGAGCCAGCGAGTTTGCCGGTAGATCTGGCTGTGCGGAGCGCAACAAATTTGAAGCTTCGGGGT
>JBGTHE010000013.1:0-4617 GCA_041746335.1 Lysobacterales bacterium
TTGCGAAAGTTGTGCAGAGTAAGCTGGGATAGGATCATGGCAGAGCTTTTCACTAGCTTTCACCGCAGTCAAAGAGAAGCAAATTCGGATTGGGTCTTTGTCCGTTCATTCCCCATTCAGGAAAAACCAAAAAGTAGGAAAATACGCCAATCACTGGTTTTTTATGATTGGCGTCTCGCTCGATATCAATCCAACTGACTGATAAATAACGAATCTACAAAATTGGCATGGGCTGTGCAGTGCATGAGATATCTTCGCAATGGTGCGAACCACAGTTTCAAGTCGAAAGGAAATCAAAATGATCTCGAACGTCTCTCACAGTCTGGCAGCAGCCGTAGCCGCCTTGTTCTCCGCCGCTCTGTTTGTTGGCGCCAGTGTTGGCCCCGCAGTCAGCAACGCTGCCTCGATCATCGCGTAAACCCAATTTAATCAAGAAAGGACATAGCATGTCACACAGTTTTCAAAGTTCATTTCTAGCCGCTTTTGGTGCGGTTGCAACGGCCACCTTATTCATTGGTGCCAGCGTTCTGCCAGCTTTCACGCACGCATCCGGATTGGTGATCTGATGGCCAGCAAGAATAAAAGCACAGGATCCCAGCCGAGAAATTGGCCGGAACCCATTTCTTCAAACAAGGAAAGCAACCGTCCGATGAAAACCAAACTGAAACTCGACAAAGCGAATGGCAAACTCATGGGTGTCTGTTCGGGTCTCGCAAACTGGAGTGGGATGGACGCAAATCTGTGGCGCATCTTATTCGTTCTCGCCACGATCTTTGGCTTCGGTTCTGCTGTTATCATTTACCTGGCAATCGGATTGATTGTCGACTGAACGCGACCCCCATTCCTCAATGAATGATATAACATACGGAAAATATTGAACAAATAACCTAGACCGCTCGGACAAATCCGTGTACTTGATGATTGAAAAATCGCAATATAGTTGTCGGAGCGTAGATGTCCTCAGGTCATCATCATAGCCAAGGGCATTCCCCTCACAGCCATCATGATCGCCACGGTCCGCACGGCCATATGCCGGCAAATTTCAGTCGCGCTTTTGCTTTGGGTATTGCACTCAATACAATCTACATCATTGTTGAAGTGATATTTGGCTTGCTGGCTGGATCGATGGCGCTGCTGGCTGACGCTGGCCACAATCTATCCGATGTTCTCGGCCTAGCAGTTGCCTGGGCTGGCGCCGAACTGTCCAAACGTCCGCCAAGCAAACAATTTACTTACGGTTTGGGCGGATCGTCCATCCTTGCCGCTTTGCTGAACGGACTATTTCTGCTCGTGGCCTGTGGTGCCATCGCCTGGGAAGCGATTGGCCGTTTCAGCGCACCAAGCGCGGTCGCATCGGCCACTGTCATCGCTGTTGCTTCCATTGGAATAGTGATCAACTTCGGAACGGCGATGCTCTTCATTCGCGGTCAGAAGAACGACATCAACATACGCGGAGCCTTTCTGCACATGATGGCGGATGCCGGCGTGTCGGCGGGAGTAGTGGTTGGCGGAATAGTGATCTATTTCACCGGATTAAACTGGATTGATCCGTTACTCAGCCTGCTTATCGTTGGCCTGATATTCTGGAGCACATGGGGCTTGTTGTCCGAAGCAGTGCGGATGTCGCTAGCGGGCGTACCTCGTGAAATAGACGTCGAAGATGTGCTTGAATATCTTGCGTCATTGCCTGGTGTCGAAGCCGTTCATGATCTTCACATCTGGCCGATGAGCACGAGCGAAACCGCGATGACGGCGCATTTGGTTTTACCAGACGGACATCCAGGAAAAGGTTTTCTGACCGAGATACAAAGGGCAATGAGAGCGCAATTTTCTATTCATCATATTACCATTCAGGTCGAGCTTGAGGACGAAGAAGAAGATCTGTGCCAGATCGATTGCGGTGAGCGAAGGTGAGAAGGCCCTTAACTTCTTGGCAAAACCCCTTGTTGAACTAAAAAATGCCCATCGCTGTTAACAATTGTATAAACATCTCTTGCTACACCTGAAATTTGAGCAGGCTGTTCCTGCGCAGGAAAGTGTAGGCACCGGGCGATGTGGGGGGACGGTGCTGCATCAAAGACAGGAATTTTGGTGATATGTTCGGCGAACCGGACCCTCGCACAATTAACAACGCGATTAAACGCGGCGATTCCCGGATGTCGTCACGAACTGATGTCGACATAACCGCTGCCGTTCGAGAACCCGGACTGGGAAATGTTGAGGCCATGATCATGGACCTATCGATTTCCGGCTTCCGGATGCGCTGTTTGATACGTTTGACCGGTGAAAAAACGATTTTCCTGAGATTACCGTCATTCGCCGCTCTGGAGAGCAAAATTTGCTGGAATGAGGGGGATTTTTATGGTTGTGAATTCGTGCAATCGCTCCATCCGGCGGTCTATGACCATATCATCGCTCAATATCCTTCCTTGAAGAAGACTGCCACGTAGCCTTTTGGCAACTTCAGGTTAGTCCGCCAGGCGGTACAGTCTTTCTGGGACAACCGTTCTGCCGGATATCGCGATTCATGATCATTTACGCATTTTATTCGGTACTTGGGTGTCGCCGCGTTGGGCGCAGGGACATCTTTCGTTGCGCGGTCCAAAAATAGACTTATGGTCTCGACATTATCGCGGCACCTGACCCCGCGAGTGGGAGGATGCGTGCACGAAGAGATTAAACCGAACTGGTTGTCGGAAATTGTCCGCCGCTTTTCCGTGTTCATATATACTGTAAACGGCTGGACTGCGGTTCAGGAAAACCCTCCCCCCAGAAAAGCTGTGATCATCGCTGCGCCCCACACCAGCAACTGGGATTTCCTCTATTTTTTCGGGCTGACCAACAAGCTCAAAATCAAGTCTTACTGGATCGGCAAGGACACGTTATTCAAATGGCCGTGGGGAGATATGATGCGGCGGATGGGCGGGATCCCGGTGAATCGGTCAAAGTCCCAGAATATGGTCGATGCGATGGTCAGGGAATTCGATCGGCGTGACGATTTCCTTCTGACAATCCCTCCCGAAGGCACGCGCGGTAGCGTCAAGGAGTGGCGGACGGGATTCTATTACATCGCGCTAAAGGCAAAAGTCCCGCTGATCATGGGAATGATGGATTATTCCAAGAAAACGGGCGGGTTGGGACCATTGTTCATGCCATCGGGAGATTATAAAGCCGATATGCAGAAACTCAGCGATTTTTATCACAGCGTCACGCCAAAGTTTCCTGAAAAAGCGATGCGCGATATTGTCTCGACGAATCCCGGAACGGCCGGAGGACGGCTTGAAGAAGGAGCGACAGGGTGAGTATTTTTGCTGCGATAGGTCTGAACTTTGGTTTGTTGGTCGCCATAATGCTGATTTTGTGGCTGATCTCCGTCCGCATCCGCGACGTGTCCTTTATCGACGCCTTTTGGGCTTATGGTATGGCAATCATGGCGAGCGCTTCTTTCATGCAGTCCGAAAACCCAGGATCGTTAGCCTATATAATCTGGGCGTTGACGGCATTGTGGGGTATAAGGCTGGGAACGCATCTGTTCCTCCGCTGGCGCAAGGAAGGGGTCGACCCTCGCTACAAAAAGATAATCGGCTGCGCAATGGACAAGCAGGGGATGAGTTTCGCAAAAGCGGCGCTATTGAAGGCATGGGCGATGCAAATCCCGCTTCTTTTCATCGTCTGCCTGCCTGCACAACTTGGTATATTGCTGGCCGGTGCTGACCCCGTTGGTCCTGTCGCCGTCATCGGTACCGTGATTGCGGTGATTGGCATCGCCTTTGAAACGATCGGCGATATGCAGTTAAAAACATTCCGGACCAATCCTGCCAACCAAGGCAAAGTGCTGGATACCGGTTTGTGGAAATATACCCGCCACCCCAATTATTTTGGCGATTTTTGTGCATGGTGGGGCATATGGCTGGTGGCTTCGCAGACCGGCTGGCCGGTCTGGATTGCGGTGGTCGGGCCACTGTTCCTGAGCTTCACCTTGATGAAGTGGAGCGGCGCGCCTCTGTTGGAAAAAAGCCTGAAAAAGAACCGTCCGGACTATGTTGACTATATCGAACGGACTTCCGGTTTCTTCCCTATGCCGCCCAAGAAGAAGTGAGGCTCAGGCTGCTTCTTTGAGAAGCTTGTTCTCGATGATATTGGCAAAAACTTCAGCTTCCTGAGCGCCGGGGACCATGAACTTCTTGTTGAAGATGAAGGCGGGAACGCCGGTGATGAACCGGTCCTGCCAGTCCGATTCCGTGGCTCGTACCTCGGCAGCATATAGATCTGTGCCGAGCAGATCACGGGCGCGCTTTTCGTCCAGACCAACAGATAACGCGACGGCCACCAGGGTTTCGTGATCGCTGACATTTTTGCCGTCGGTGAAATGCGCTTTGAATAGTGCAAGTTTGAGAGCGGTTTGCTTGCCGGTCTCTCCGGCCCAGTGGAGCAGGCGGTGCGCATCGAAAGTGTTCACCATCCGCATGTTGTCATGAGCGTTGAACTCAAAATCCAGATCACTGCCTGCCTGGCGCATGCGCTCCCGATTGGCTTTGCTTTGCTCAGGCGTGGCACCATATTTCTGCGCCATATGCTCGTTGATGTCCTGTCCTTCCGGCGGCATGGCAGGGTTTA
>JBGTHE010000014.1:0-8049 GCA_041746335.1 Lysobacterales bacterium
AGGCAAAACCAAACTACTGACCGAACTCAGTTACGAGGAATTCAACCAGGTACTGCAAACCAACGTGATCGGTGTATGGCTGGCTATCAAGCACTGCGTAGCCCCCATGAAAGAACGCGGCGGCTCGATCATCGCCACCGCTTCGATAGCCGGGGTAGTCGGCATGCCCGCTCTCGGCGCCTATATCGCCAGCAAACATGCGGTGTGTGGCCTGGTCAAAACCGCAGCTCTGGAATTGGCCACGCGTAAAATCAGGGTCAACGCCATTGCCCCTGGCCCGATAGACAACCGCATGATTCAATCCATAGAACAACAGATGGCACCTGACAACTTTGCCGCATTGCACCAGCAGTTCGAAGGCATGATCGCCATGGGGCGTTATGGCACCAACGAGGAAGTCGCCAACCTGGCGCTGTTCCTGGCCAGTGATGAATCGTCCTACACGACCGGCAGTATTATCCTGATCGACGGAGGATTCACCTCGGCATGAGCAGCATCAAACACCACATACCGGTCCGCGAACGCCTGATATTTGCCATGGATGTGGCAGATGTCGGGCAGGCGCGAAAGCTGATCAGCCAACTGGGCGATTCGGTTGAATTCTACAAGCTGGGGCTGGAGTTTTTCCTGTCTGGCAGCTACTTCGAACTGGCGGCTGAGTTGCGCGAACAAGGCAAAAAAGTGTTCGCTGATCTGAAGTTGTTCGATATTCCCGCAACGGTTGCCGCAGCAGTGCGCCAACTGGCAAGGCATGAGGTAGATTTCTGCACGGTGCATGGCAACGACAGCATGTTGCGCGCGGCGGCTGAAGCGAAAGGCCGAATGAAAATTCTGGCGGTCACGGCCCTCACCAGCCTCGATCAGGGCGACCTGGATGACCTCGGTTTCCAGTGCGATGCCCGCACGTTGGTTTTGTCTCGCGCGAAACGCGCATTGGCTCTGGGTTGTGACGGGGTGGTCTCTTCAGGGCTGGAAGTGCCTGCCCTGCGGGAATCAGTGGATCATGCTCTGCTCACGGTGATTCCGGGCATACGGCCAATTCACAACGACGAGGAAGACGACCAGCAACGAGTGGTCACTCCGGCCCGCGCAATCAGCTCTGGCGCCGACTACCTGGTGGTCGGCCGCCCTATCCGCGATGCCGCGGACCCGCGCGCTGCCGCTGAAGCAATTCAGGTGGAAATCCGGCAGGCGATCGCCGACTCGGTTTAGCTATCAGGCGCCAAGTTGAATTCTTGAACGTTGGGGGCATCAACATCGCCCGATGACGGTAAAGGCTTCCGGTCCGGTCCTTGGCCCTTCGGGCTGCCCTCGGTCCTCGGTCGTTCCGGCGACCGGCCCGAAACGCTCCTGCTCGGGCGGGCCTTTCGCGACATCCTGTCGCTCATTTCGCCTGCACTCGGTCGGCCCTCGGCTGCGTCCGACGTGACCGGAAGCCTTTACCGCCATCGTGCTTCCGATTGTTCGAGCGGTTCACACGCATGGCTGCTCGACGTAATAACGGTGAGCTCCGGATCGACAATAGGTTGGGTTGGGGCTGTTGGCACAATGTTGAAGCCAGCGTTGTCATCGCGCCTGCAGCAATGCTTCCTCTCACGACACCTCCAGAGGCGATGGGTAGAGAAGCTTTTAAAGCGCACTGGGCCGAGACCGAAGAACTACAAAGACGGTGGGCTGTAGCGAGTTAGTGCACCCAGATACTGAGCGGCGGCCACACCTGGGATTCAGTGACAAGGCGGAACCCTGGGCCGAAAAAACTGGGGCAATTCAAAGCCCGATGGCGGTAAGAGGTTCCGGTTCTGTCGGACGCAGCCGAGGACCGACCGAGCCACAAGGAGGAGCGACAGGATGTCGCGACAGGCCTGACCGAGCAGGACGCGAGTCGGGCCGTGACGCAGGGGCGACCGAGGCCCGAGGGTAGCCCGAAGGGCCAAGGACCAGAATCGGAAGCTCTTGCCGCCATCGGGCGTTTCGAGTTGAATCCAGCCTTTAAAAAGCTAACCAGCCAACCAAACCGCAAGGCCGATGCCGACAAAGTTGGCAACGGCGTAGCCGAACACACCGAGAAGCACCGCCGGCGCTACCAGGTCAGGGCGGTTCTTGCCTGCCGCAAGAGCTGCAGCGCTGGCGGGGCCGCCGGCGCAAGCGTTGGATGCGATCACCACTTCCATCAGTTCCAGTTTGAAAAAGCGACTTCCCGCGAACACCACCACAGCGTGGCACACGACAATCAGCAAGACGTAAGCCGCCAGTATCAGCGCGTGATTCAGCATCGCCGCAATATCCGCACTGATGCCGATGGCTGCGAAAAAGACGTACATGAAAAAGATACCGATTTCGTAATCGCCGGTTAGTTTGGCCAGTTGGCGCGGGAAAATATTCGCAACTGCCAGTGCAAACGCCGTGATGAACAGGATGCTGTAAGAGGCAATGCCAAGACGTTCAGCCAAAGCAGCTGAAACCGCACAGATCAGGAAGGACAAGCCCAATGCAAAACCCGCATGAGCCAGATTGATGCCACCCGTATTCACTTCAGCCGCGGCCCGTTCCGCTGCTTCAACAGATTCCGGATTGGTCTGAGTGGAGTCGCGGTACCACCAGCGGAACAGCGCCAGTGAAGGCACCAGGGCCAGGAAGGTCAGGTACATCACGCCAACCACGTTGTCAGCGGCCACACTGGCAGTCATCACTGAAGGATCAACCTGTAGCGCCTGACCCACTGCTGCCATGTTCATGGAGCCGCCAATGTAGGTGGCACTGAAAATCCCCACCAGATCGGCTCCGTGCTCACCCAGAGGCAACAGGAAGTAGCCCAGCAATGCACCCATCGTCGTACCGATCGCACCCAGAAAAAAAGCCAGTAACATGGAACTGGTTTCCTTCAACACGCGGCGGAGATTGGCCTTGAACAGCAGCAAGGGTACGGCCACCGGTACCAGGTAGAGCCAGACCACGTTGTATGCGTCCGAACTCTTGGGCAGTACGCCCAGATTGGAAAGAGCCATGGACACCGCGAGCACAATGGCCACGCCGGAGACATTCCGGCCGAGGGGTGTTTTATCGGCCCAGAAACCCAGCGCCGCCAGGAACATCAGCACAGCCCACAGTGCGAGCGTCCAGTCTTCGTGAATCAACGGCAGGTTCAATGCCCCGCCGCCCGCAGCATTATTTCAATACTGATGGTCAGCGCATCAATCGACACGCCGCAAATCCAGGTCATGGAAGTCAAAGGAAAAATCGGTAGTCGGTGATACCGCTTTCATGCGTATGCTCTCTACTTTGCCTTCCGGACTCATGACAAACGAAACGTAAGAATCAGCCATCAATAAACGGTCCACCCAACGGGCTATAAATGTGTCGTGCTGGAAATGCTCCAGCGGCCCACGCAGGGATGCAGCGCGACCTGAGCGAAATCTTAATTGACCGGCATCATCCAGCTCAATAAAAATCTCACCGTACCAATTGTCACGGTAGGTGCCCGCATAAGCATCCAGCGGCAAGCTGGGCTTGCTGTCGGCAGCACGGGCTGCTTCTGCTTCTGCCACAGTCTTCTCTCCGGCTTGCTGACGACTCTGGCTGGCTTCCTGGACGATGGCGATCCAGTCACGATCATCCTTCGAGCCCTGTTCAATCAGGAACTGATCGACGATTTCATTGGCCACCGCGCGGGGTGCTGCAGACATCAGGTTGTTGCTGACAAAAATACCCAGCTCCTGTTCCGGTAGCAGCATGACGAAGCTGGTCATACCCCACAGGCCGCCACCGTGTGACAACAGAGGCTCGCCATAGAACGTCGACACACTCCAGCCCAGGGCGTAGGCGCTCAAGGTGGCACCCGAGTGTTCGGCCACATAACCACCCGTTGCAGTGAGGGTCACCGGGTTGAACAGCTGCGCCATCTGCGCCTCGCTGATCAGCTGGGTGCCGTCATTCGTTTTGCCCTCGTTCAACATTAGTTTCATCCACTGTGCCATCCCATCAGCATGGCAGTTAATCCCGCCCGCAGCTGCCGAAACATCCGTGATTTTGGAAGTAGTGATTTCCAGCTCGCCGGTGAAATCCACATGCGGTGTGGTTTTACTGGCGCGGCGGTCCACCCGGCTGAAATTGGCGGTGCAGCCATCCATATCGAGGGGAGCAAACAGGCGCTTTTCAACAAAGTCTTCAAACGACTGGCCCGAAACCTTTGCCACCACTTCACCGGCCACAATGTACAAAAGGTTGTCGTAGTCGTACTTTGAGCGAAAGCTGCTGGAAGGCTTCAGGTAGCGAAAAGCATGAATCACTTCTTCACGCGTGGACTCTGCCTCCGGAAACAGCAACAGGTCCCCGGCACCGAGCGGCAATCCGCTGCGATGGGTCAGCAAATCGCGAATGGTGAATTCGCGCGTTACCCAGGCGTCGTACATGCGGAATTCAGGCAGGTAATCGATCACCGGATCATCCCAATCCAGCTTGCCTTCATCCACCAGCAAGGCCAGAGCAGCCGCAGTAAAAGCTTTGGATACCGAGGCGATCTGGAACAGGGTCTGTGCGTCCACCTTGCCTTTCTGGTTCATTTCCTGAATGCCGGAGCCTTCGGAGTAGTGGACCTTGCCCTGGTGGACCACCGATACAGTCATGCCGGGCACTTTGAATGCTTCCATAGTGCTTTGAACAATCTGGCCAATTTTCTCTTTGGTGGGGATTTCTTTGGAAGGGGCGGCAGTAGTTTCTTGCGCGTGCAGTGACGGACTTGCTGTCGTGGCCAAGGTTAATAACACCATGCTGGCCCAAAAACTCAGCGCTATGATCTTGGACATAGAGGCTCCTTCACATCGGCCATGGAGGAGAACAAGGCCTGTCACAGAGCCTGCGAGGTCCTTGCCCTTGAACGAAACGACTTTCAGAACGCACCCATTTGCGAACTATTTGGTCATGGTAGATCAGTTTGCCGCAGCCAACCTGGGCTGGCCTAGGCTGAGTCGACATTTTATTGTGCTGATTCGACGAGTTGCCGCCCACACCGTCACACGTCCGGCTGCTGGGCGTTGCGCGATTGGCGCCATTGTCGCGGACTCGTGCCGGTCAGCCGCCGGAAGGCGCGGGTAAAAGCGGAGTGGTCCTGGTAGCCCACAATGTCGCTGATTTCCGATATCGATTGTTTGTTTTCATTCAGCAATAACTTGGCCGCATCGATACGTTTGTTGATGCAATATTGCAATACGGTAGTGCCACTGAGGGACTTGAAACTGCTTTTGAGCTGGGTTTCCGAAATTCCCAGCTGCTGTGCCAGATCGGGCAAGCTGGGGGGATGCGCGTAAGCCTGATTCAGGATCACCATGGCGCGGCGCATTTTTTCATCCTGCGGCAGTATCCTTTCAGCCGGACGGATGTTCATCAGATTGGGATCATTTTTGAGTATCTGCAGCCCTATGCTCAAAAGCTCATTGAATTTGGCTGCCAGCCAGTGTTGCAGCAAGCGCCCTGATACCGGCAAATGGAAGCAGGACCAGATCAGGTCGCGGTGTAAATCCTCCAGAAACAACACCCGTTGCCGGGGTGTGTCGCATTCCCCATCGAGTATTTCCTGCAACCACAGTGGGTAATCTTTTTGCGATTCACCGACTCTTGCCATCAGGTTGGACAGGGTCATGTGCAGCATCACATGGCGTATTGGTTGCTGGATTGTGGGTAAGCGGTAGGTGATCTCATGTTTGGGAATGGCTGTGACGATGATGGCCGGACCCAGTTCATGCAAGTTCTTATGCTCGCCCAGAAACTCCGAGCGTTTGACGGTAGAAACAAACTGGAAACTCAGAAGGTCTGCAACTTCATTGCGGATCACCGTTGGCCTGCGCAGGAAAGAATTATTGATTTCGATCAGGCTGTCTTCATCGATGCGGAAACACAGAGAGCCCTGCAATCCGGTTGAGCCGAGGTGGTGGGTAAAACTGTTGTCTTTCGCAGAATGAAAGCGGGTAATGCGCACGGCTTTGCGGAACAAGGATCCCAGCTCATCGGCGGAAGCCTGGTCCGGGTCGAAGCCCGGATTAATCTCAGCCAAATATTCATCGCCGAATATCATGTCGTGAAAGGCCTCTGATTCGCTGGCTTCGCCGCCCAGCAAAGATACTGGTCAGTCGCGGAGGGCATTCTAACGCATTGGCCCCTTCTGCACATTATTCGGTCGAATTGGCCTAACTCTTTGGCCAGACTGCAGCTAACATCTGTGATAGGAAACCAGGATTTACGGAAATTTGCGCGGCACAGAAACGTGCCGCCATTTTCTAATTCAATGTGAATGGAGCACTGCACCCATGCCCTTTGCCACATGTCTACGCACGCTCTGACCAACACAATGAATAATGCAAAGCTTGTGGCCTGTAGCAGCCAGGCGCTTCCGATCTGGCTGCTACAGGTCACCGACTTGATCAGAACCGTCACTCACTCAGGAACGCAAAAATGAACAGGATCATGGTTTGGATATTTGCCACGTTATTTGCAGCAGGTATGGTTGGCAGTGTTACTGCCGCACCCAGCCTCGATGACCGCGCTGCCCTTGAAGCTTTTGTCGATGGTGTCGTTTTGTCAGCCATGAAAGCCAACAGCAGCCCGTCCGGTACCGTCGCCATCGCTCACAAGGGTGAGCTGGTGTTCGCCAAGGGCTACGGATATCAAAATGTAGAAAAGCAGATACCGGTGGACCCATTTACCACCCTGTTCAGACCGGGCTCGGTTTCCAAGTTGTTCACCTGGGTGGCAGTCATGCAATTGGTGGAACAGGGGAAGCTGGATCTGGATGCCGACGTCAACCAGTACCTGCAGAATTTCCAGATCAAGGAGGCATTTGACCAGCCCATCACGCTGCGCCACATCCTGACGCACACTGCCGGTTTTGAAGACGGGGCGCTGGGTTATCTGATTATTGATGATCCCGCCAAGGCCATTCCGTTAGCGGAGGCTATGGAGAAATACCAGCCCAAGCGCGTGAATCCACCTGGCGCCCAAACCGCTTATTCGAACTATGCAACGTCAATTGCAGGATTGATTGTGGCCAACATCTCCGGCCTGTCTTTTCAGGACTACATCCAGCAAAACATTTTTGATCCTCTGGGTATGAAGCACTCCAGCTTTGAGGAACCCCTGCCCGATAATCTGGCTGCAACCATGGCCCAGAGCTACAAGATTGAAGCGGGCCAGTTTGTTTCCAAACCTTTCGAAATCATTGCCAACTTTGCTCCTGCCGGCTCGCAGTCAGCTACCAGCGTCGATATGGTCAAGTTTGGCCAGGCCTTGCTCAATGGTGGTGAACTCAATGGCCAGCGCATCCTGAAGGCGGCCACTGTTGAACAAATGCTCAGCCGCAGCTTCACCCATGACGACCGGTTGGGAGGCATGGCCCTGGGCTTTTATGAAGGTGACTACTCGGGCAAGCGTGTGGTTGGTCATGGCGGTGATACCGTCTATTTCCATTCCTTCCTGGGTATCGACGCAGAGAACGACCTGACATTCTTCACTTCCTTCGCGTCCGACGGTGGCAGCGCGGTTCGCTCGCTGTTGTTCCCGGCCTTCTATGAAGAATTCTTCCCACGCGCGGAAACGGCGCCAGTGCCCCCTGAAGATTTTGCTGAGCGCGCGGGCAAGTACGCGGGCAACTATGGATTCTGGCGCAGTAATTTCTCCACCTTTGAGAAATCTTTAGGCCTGGCCGGTGGCGTGCAGGTCGCGCCTGCCGCAGATAACACCTTGATGGTTGCTTTTGGCGGCAAAGCCAAGCAATACGCTGAAGTGGAAAAAAACCTGTTTCGCGAAATGAACTCGCTGGTTGCACTGGCCCCGGGCATCAGCCCGCGCTTGCTGGCCTTTCAGGAAAATGAGAAAGGTGAAATCACCGGATTTGTGATGGATGGTCTGCCCTTCATGTCGCTCCGCAAACTCTCTTCTTATGAATCGGGCAATTTCAACCTGATTTTGCTCGGATTGTCTTTGCTGGTATTCCTGGCAGTGGTGTTGCGGCGCTTCTACCAGCGTAAAACCTACTCCAGCCTGCCCCCCGCGGATCGCACA
>JBGTHE010000015.1:0-5937 GCA_041746335.1 Lysobacterales bacterium
GGACGACGACACCATCGCCAGGTTCCAGAGAGAGCTCGGTGCCATGGGCTACAAGTTCCAATTCATTACCCTGGCAGGCTTCCACGCCTTGAACTACAGCATGCACACTCTGGCGCGGGGCTACAAAGATCGACAGATGTCTGCCTACGTAGAACTGCAGGAAGCAGAATTTACGGCTGAAAAATACGGCTATACCGCCACCAAACACCAACGCGAAGTAGGTACGGGTTATTTCGATACCCTGGCGCAGGTTATCGGCGGTGGGCAGTCCTCCTTGTCGGCCCTCAGTGGTTCCACGGAAGAGGAGCAGTTCAAGAAAGCAGTGTGATCAGCGTCATGTTTTTGTGTTCAAGGCCGCGCAAGCGGCCCTTTTTTTATCCGTCATCCCGGCCCGTCACCCCGGACTTGATCCGGGGCGGGATCCAGGAACGCTGGATTCCGGCTTTCGCCGGAATGACGGGCTAGTAAAGTGGTGGAGGCAATGGGTTGCCCCATGACGACATTGCTACTGTTTCGGCAGAACCAGAATCGCGCGGAAGTCATTAACGTTGGTGTGCGTTGCGCCGGTCACCACCAAACCCCCAATGATGGCGAAGAAGGCTGCTGAGTTGTCCTGATCCAGGAATTCTTCCGCGTCCAGGTGGGCATCGCGGGACCGCTCGTGGATATCGGGCCCGAACTGCGCACCGGCATGTCCCCCGACACCGTCAAAGCCATCGGTGTCGGCAGCTAAAGCCCAAATGCCCGGTTGGCCTTTCAGTTCAATCGCCAAGGCCAAAGCGTAACAGGAGTTGCGCCCACCGGTGCCGGGCGATGGGCCCAGGCTCAGACTGGTTTCGCCACCGGAAATTATGCAAACAGCTTTGCCTTTCCGATACTGCTTCAGGGCCAGCCTTGCGTGTTCTTCGGCCAGAGTTACAGCATCGCCCTGCACGGTGTCTCCCAGCATCAGAACATCAATCTTATTATCCCGGCACACCGCCTCGGTAGCCTTCAAAGCGGTCATGCCGCTGGCTACGATTTTCGATGAGCTTCGATGTGCCTGAGCGTGCACACCATGGTCTTTGTGATGCTCGCCTTCCAAGGCGCTGGCGACGGCAGGCGAAGGCTTGATGCCATGCCGCTTGAGGATGGCGCGCGCATCGGCCCGACTGGAGGTATGACGCAGAGTGGGGCCGGAGCCAATCAGCGCGACGTCATCCCCCGGAACATCGGAAATGGCCAGAGTGACCAATGGTGCCGGACAGACTGCTGCCAATCCACCGCCTTTGATACGCGATAGATGTTTTCGCACACAATTGAACTCCTGTATGTTCGCGCCCGAGGCCAGCAGCTGGCGGGTGACTTCGCGCTTTTCTTCCAGCGAGACTGCCGCTACCGGCATGCACAGCAAAGCTGAACTGCCACCCGACATCAGCACCAACAGCAAATCATCCTCGCTCAGGCTTTCGGCCAGCGCTAAAGCTGCGTGAGCCGCATCCACTGAGGTTTGGTCGGGAATCGGATGACTGGCCAACATGAGCCGGAAACCGGGTAATTCCTCTGCAGTGCTTCGGTGGGTTTCCGGCGCAATGATGAGCCCCGCAGCGCGGTCACCGTAATGCCGATGAGCAGCTTTGGCCATGGCCATGGCTGCCTTACCACAGGCAATGACGCGCAATTTGCCATTAGGCAATGCCGGCCAGTTGCCGGACAGGCATTGGTCCGCCTGAGCGGCGGCTACGGCAGTGTGAAACAATCCAAGTAAGAATTCGTTGGGCTGAAAACTCATGCGGTTACCATACCGGGAAATGTGCCAGGCAAATTACTGATTACTGGCATCAGGAATTGAATCTTCAAAAAAAATGCTCCGGGAACTACCCCGGAGCAATAACCATTGACTGTCTGTAAACCCAATCAGGCGGTTCGCAAATCAGCCGGTAAAGGCAGCGATCGTATGCGTTTGCCGGTTGCCTCATAAATGGCATTGAGCAAAGCAGGCGCGTAAGGTGGTACGCCGGGCTCGCCCACACCGCAGGGCATACTGTCGACATAATCCTCGATCAGGTGTACGCGGGTATCCAGCGGTCCATCACTCAGGCGGGTGAGTCGGTAATCGTTAAAATTGGATTGATCTACCGCTCCATCATTGGTGGTGATCTGGCTGAATCGGGCAATGGAGTTACCGAATATTGCGGAACCCTCCATTTGCTTGCGTACACCTTCCGGGTTCACATAGCGGCCGCAATCAATGGCCACATCCACACGCGGAATCCACAGCTCCCCTTTATCGCCCACTTTCACCTGAACGGCGATGGCCACATAACTCTGGAAGGAGCGGTGAGCGGCCAGGCCGATGCCATGCCCTTGCGGCAGCTTTTTGCCATAATCCGCTTCCCTGGCAGCCACTCGAAGCGCGTTGGATAGCCGTTTGGGCGAGATGGGATATTCTTCCACGGAATCGCCATACGGTGCAAAATCCTCCACACCGTCCAGCGAAAGGTCCATCACATCTTCACCGCCAATCAGCTCCAGCATAAATTCCAGCGGATCGCGATTGGCAGCAACTGCAAGTTCGTGTGCGAACGAATGCATGGCAAAAGCGTGCTGGATATTGTTCACCGAGCGTAGCCAGCCAATGCGGATCATCGCTGCGGCTGGGCCCGTCTCCAATTGCAGGTTGGGAATGGAGTTATAGGGCAGGTCGGTCAGGCCAAGACCGGCTTCAAAATCTACCGGCCCGTTCTGTGCAGGGTTCCACAAAGCCATGATGCTTGGTGAAGCCACTCGCTGTTGCCACGCTACCACTTTGCCCGATTTATCCAACCCAGCTTTCAGATGTTGCGCGCTGACTGAATGGTAATAACCATGCTTGATCTCGTCTTCGCGAGACCACTGCACCCGCACCGGCGCACCAATGGCCTTGGACAGGATGGCCGCTTCACAAGCAAAATCGGATTTGGATTTGCGCCCGAATGAACCACCCAGCAAGGTCGTCTGACACTCAACCTCGGTTTTCTCCAGGCCCAATGCTTCAGCCACATAGTGGCGTGTTTGATTGGGGTCCTGTACCGGGGCAATCACCTTCACGGGTCGCAAATTAGCATCGACCAGCGCCACCGGCGGTTCCATGGGGGCGTGGGCCAGGTAGGGCACAAAGTATTCAGCCTCAATAACAGTGGCCGCGTTGGCAAACGCATCTTCCACCGCGCCGCGTTTACGAACCACAGTGCCGGGCTTTTTGCTGCTGGCTTTGAGCTCTGCATCATAAGTGCTGGAGTCATGCGTCACGAACGGCCCCGCATCCCACTCGATTTTCAACTTTTGGCGACCTTGCATTACGGACCAGGTATTGCTCCCGATCACAGCAACGCCACCCAATGCGCGAAACTCGGCCGGTTTGTCATCTGCCAGTGCGGGGATTTCCATCACGTGCTCGACACCCGGCACCTTCAGCGCCTCGCTGGCATCAAACGATTTCACTTTGCCGCGATATACCGGGGGCCTCGCCACAACGGCGATCTTCATGCCGGGCAGGGTGTAGTCGGCACCATAATTTGCGCCACCGGTGCTCATGTCGAAGTTATCAAACGTCGTCATGTCCTTGCCGATATAGCGCCACTTCGAAGGATCCTTCAGTTTTGGCTTGGGCGCATCGTCGGCAGCAGTAGAGGCGATTTCTGCGGCTATATCCACGACCTCGCCAAAATCCAGTGATTGGCCTTTGCCGCGCAGATGCAGTCTGTGGTTCTCGGCATAAACCTTGCTGGGATCCACACCCCACTTTTGCGCAGCGGCCTTTTCCAACACTTCTCGGGCTGAAGCGCCCAACTCGCGCATGGACTGCAGCGCATGGCGCGTACTGCGTGACCCATCGGTGTTCTGTCCGTCCTTGCCAGGCGGGTCGTATTTGGTCTCATCACCCGGCGCTTGCCAGATTTTCACCCGACTCCAATCGGCTTCCAGTTCATCGGCGATGATCATGGGCAAACCGGTACGCACACCTTGCCCCATTTCAGAACGGGAAAAGGTGAGTGTGACGGTGCCATCAGATGCGATGGCTACAAACAAATTGGGCTTGGCTTCGGTGGCGCCCGTGACGGCGGCCAGCAAGGATCGTGGTGCGATATGCGTACCCAACACAAAGGTGGCGCTGAGACCGGTAGCCTGCAGGAACGCTCGACGGCTGATTTTGCTGATAGTGGCCATCTCAATTCCCCTGCGCAGCGACTTTGATCGCAGTGAAAATGCGTTGATAAGTGCCGCAACGGCAGATGTTGCCATCCATGCCGCGAACAATTTCCTCATCGCTGGGGTTGGGATTCGCTGCCAGCAAAGAGGCAGCCTGCATGATCTGGCCAGACTGACAGTAGCCACATTGCGGAACATTGTGTTCGCGCCAGGCTTTCTGCACCGGGTGATTGCCTTCAGGATGCAATCCCTCAATGGTGGTAATGGATTTGCCTGCTGCAGCACTGACGGGCGTGACGCAGGACCGAACGGCCGAGCCGTCGAGATGGACCGTACAGGCTCCGCACAGCGCCATACCACATCCGAACTTGGTTCCGGTCAGTCCCAACTCATCGCGCAGAAACCAGAGTATGGGCATATTCGGATCGCCCAAAAATTCACGGCTACTGCCGTTGACGGTCAGTGTCAGCATCAGTCTTCTCCAATCATCAATTTGTCACCTGTTCTGGATGACGCAATGGCTATTGTAATTCCTACAGCTTGCCTGCACGGGTCAAAGGGCGCAACAGGCTGGAGGTATCCCAGCGGCCGCCACCCATGGCCTGCACCTCGGCGTAGAATTGGTCTACCAGGGCAGATACAGGCAGTAAGGCACCATTGCGCCGGGCTTCGTCCAGCACCAGTCCCAGATCCTTGCGCATCCAATCCACTGCAAAGCCAAAATCAAATTTGTCTTGCAGCATGGTGCTGGCACGGTTTTCCATCTGCCAGGATTGGGCGGCGCCCTTGGAAATCACGTCAAATACCTGCTGGCCATTGAGCCCCGCCTTCTGCGCAAACTGCACGCCCTCAGCCAGACCCTGCACCACGCCGGCTATGCAAATCTGGTTCACCATTTTGGTCAACTGACCGTTGCCGGAAGGGCCCATATGCGCCTTCATGCGGGCAAAACAGTCCACCAATGGAGCAATTTTGCTGATCGCTTCGGATTCGCCGCCCATCATCACTGTCAGTTTGCCACTCTCAGCACCTGCCTGCCCGCCGGATACCGGTGCATCGACGAATCCGAAACCTTGGGCCTGCGCTACTTTGCTCAATTCCCGCGCGACCTCTGCCGATGTGGTGGTGTGGTCCACAAACACCGATCCTTCGGACATGGCAGCGAATGCGCCTTCGTTGCCAAGGCAGATTTCACGCAGGTCTTTATCAGCACCCACGCAGCTGAACACGACCGAACGGCCTTCTGCTGCCTGCTTGGGAGTGGCTGCGGCCTGGCCGCTATATTGCTCTAACCACTGCCGGGCTCGCGCCGGATTGCGGTTGTATACGGTGACTTCATGGCCCGCTTTGGCCAGGTGACCAGCCATGGGATAACCCATCACGCCCAGGCCAATAAAGGCTATTTTCTTCATTTCTTGTTTCGATTCCATTAAAAAGTTCTTTCCTCAATTCTTTACTTCAGATGAGAAAGGGGCCTTGCGGCCCCGTTCTTTTTTTGACTTACATGCTTTGCTCCTTAAAGGAGCGATCAGCCCGAGAGCGGCCTCACAAATGTCGCTGACTCCTGCAAACAAACCCTCAAAGCAACTCAATGCCCAGGTATAGCACCAGCGTCAGCAGCAAGCCCATGTGGATAACACCTTTAACAGATGTCATTGGGCCAGTCTTGCCTTTGAGTGCATTGATCTCTAACAGCACGATCAAGCCAAACACCACAATTAGTGATATGACGCTAGCGCTCATGACAGGTTGTGCCAGCTGTGCCAG
>JBGTHE010000016.1:0-4974 GCA_041746335.1 Lysobacterales bacterium
CATTATGAGTTTCATCATGACCGCTACGCCGATCAGCATGCATAACCATTCGGGTCACAGCCTGGAAGCCACCAAGTTTGTTATCCAATCGCACATTGCAGCGATGTATTTACCTTCCTTGTTATTCGGCTGGCTATTTGCGCGATTGGGTTTTGGCGGCATGTTCTGGACTGGCGCCCTGATTTACGTGCTGTGCCTTTCTGTTGCGTTGATCGACAGTCAACTTATCAATTATTGGATTTCCCTGGTGTTGCTGGGCATAGGCTGGAATTTCCTGTTTCTCGCCGGCACCAATCTTTTGCCGCAAGGTTACCAACCCGAAGAACGGTTCCGCGTCCAAGCCATGAACGATTTCCTCGTGTTCACAGTGCAAGCCACGGTTGCTTTGAGTTCAGGCTGGTTTCTGGCGCAACTGGGCTGGCAAGCATTGATATTGAGTTGCGTGCCTTTGTTGGTGATCTTTGTGCTGATGCTTTGGTTGTGGAGGGGAGCGCTCACACCTCCTGTTTCCCGGCCTGATCCCTGAATACTTCTAATATTAAATTTCGTATAATGTATATTATGTTAAATTCAGGTGTGGGACATCAACCCACGTGAATACTCCTATTCACCCAATTCAATTCGATACCCATGCCGAGCCATTGTTTTCTTCAAAGCAATTATTCCCTTGTGCCAGGTGTTGCTTCACGGCACGCTCATATGGATCAGGTAAAATCTGACTCGGGAACAACCCTCAGGAACACGGAATATGATTGAACACACACAGAAGACCGTTCGTATAGTCGGCGTACCGCTTGACCTGGGCGCCAGTCGCCGTGGTACCGACATGGGTCCATCGGCCCTACGAATTGCCGGTTTGGGTGCCGCTTTACGCCGATTGGGCTATAAAGTGGCCCGTGAGGAAGACATTCCAGCCCCGGCAATGGAAACCCGGTCTACTGAGAATCGTGAAGCGCGCTTCAAATCCGAAATACTGGATGTGTGCACCAACCTGTCAAACAAAGTTAGATCAATACTGGAAGCTGATGAATTTCCTCTAATTATTGGCGGCGATCATTCCATCGCCATGGGCACGGTTTCGGGTGTATCTAGTCATTATCGTGACCAGAACAAGAAGATCGGGCTTATCTGGTTCGACGCCCATGGCGATATGAATACCCCCGGTACTTCACCGTCGGGGAACATTCACGGCATGCCGCTGGCGCATTTGCTGGGCCAGGGCGACGAAGACCTGAAAAATATTGCCGGTTTCCACCCCAAGGTAGACCAGGAAAATGTGGTGCTGATTGGAATCCGAGACATCGATGCAGGTGAAAGGCGCATCATCAAGGAATCAGGCATCCACACGTTCACTATGCGGGAGATTGATGAGCAAGGCATGGCTGCAGTAGCAGCACAGGCGCTGGAGATCGTTAATGACGGTACCGCCGGCTTCCACATCAGCTTTGATGTGGACGGTTGTGACCCTACTGTGATTCCAGGGTCAGGGACACTGGTTCCGGGCGGCGTGAGCTTCCGTGAAGCGCATCTGCTGCTGGAATATTGTGCTGATGATGGCAATTTACTTTCCATGGAAGTGGTCGAATTGAATCCATTCCTAGATGAGAGAAATGTCAGCGCTAAGCGCACTCTCCAGCTGATACTCAGTGCCATGGGCAAGAGCATTCTCTGAGTGGAGAGTATTTAAACACCCTGCCCCCACCTATTCCAGCGGTCGCGAAACGCCCACCCGAAAATCATCCCTATTGCCCTGCGAGATTGTTCCGCATGCAAGGCTTGGATGGGATCAGTTCAGCGGCTTTGCGGGCTGGATACCACCCGAAACCAATCACGGTGGCAGAAAAATACGATTCCGGTCACCGCCCAACCTTAATCCCTGGAATTCAGCACTGTTCAGATCGCGATCGACCAATACACCCACCACTTCCACCAACAGGTGATTGACTTTTATGCCCCAACCGGTGCCCCAACTGTGTGTCTTTCCCGGGTCATGAGGCTAAACTACTACTCGAATTGGGGAAGACCCAGTTATTGATTGCTTATCCCGGGGGACACGACCAATTGAAGCTCTGGGTCAGGGAGGTCAAACGTAGACGCGTAATGCGTGTGGCCGCCATTTACGTGGCGGCGGCCTGGGCAATCACGCAGTTCTCAGACATCATGCTGCCGGCACTTGGCCTGCCTGAATCGTCGGTTCGCTTCGTGCTCATGGCGCTCGCTCTCGGGTTGCCGATAGCACTCGTGTTCGGCTGGCGATACGACCTTACGAGCGACGGCATCCGCCGAACCACATCGGCCAGCGAGGCCGAATTACAGGCGAGCGCCCCCCTGGGTTCGGTTGACTACATCGTGTTGCTGGTCTTGCTTGCGTTTACGGGCGCCATAGTATTCAACGTAGGCAAAACACTGCTCGACGCCACAAAGCACGCGAGCCCTGCGTCGTCCATGCCAGCAACTTACGCGCCGCCGAATTCGGTAGCAGTCCTGCCCTTTACGATCACGACGGGCAGCGACGACCAGGGCCACCTCGGCGAAGGACTGGCAGAGGACGTCCTGAATCGCCTGGCGACGCATAGCGGGTTACAGGTGCTCGCACGCACGTCCTCGTTTGCATTTACCCAAACAGATCAGCCACCGCCCAACCTTTCGGCGCTCCTTGGCGTCCGTTATCTGTTGCAGGGCACGCTCGAGATTCACGATGGCAACGCGCGTGTTCAAGCCTATCTCGTGGACGATCAGGGTTTCCAGCGTTGGGGCAGTGAATTCACTCAGCCGCTCTCGGCGATCAGCACCCTCGAGGCTTCGATAGCCGATGCAGTGGCGTCAGCGATTCAGGGCACAGCAACCACAACATCGCGGGGGCCCGAGGGCCAGCGCGGCACACGGAGCCCGAGTGCCTGGCAGTCGTATCTGCTCGCGCGAGAGTTCATGCACAAGCGCCCGGCGGGTTGGATGAAATCCGCATTGCGTGAACTGGAAGCGTCCGTGAATGACGATGCCGGGTTCGCCGAGGCGCAGGCAATGTATGCTGTCGTGTTGGCACTGTCCGCATCGAACAACGTGGATCGGCGCGAGATGTTTGACCGGGCAGTGTCCGCCGCGAATCGTGCCCAGATCCTTGCGCCGGAATCAGCCGCCGTTCTTGCGGCCCGCGGCTTGTTGCTGCAATTACAGCAGCCCGCGGATCTGGCGACATCTGAACTCGTACTGCGTCGTGCAGTCGAGATCGATCCGTCCAACGTTGATGCGCGCAACTGGCTGCAGACGGCCCTGTCGCAGATGGGCCGCGTGGCCGAAGCGCAGGAGGTCCTGCTGGCCGCCGCCGAGATCGATCCGCTCAACCCGGTCATTCAGATCAACGTCGCGGCGAGGTACGCCGGCCAGGGCGACTATGCCTCCGCCCATGCAGCCCTCAACCGCCTATTTGATCTGCCGCAGGAACCGACCCAATTGCGCTATCGCTTCGAGGCGCTGAATGGAGAATTCGGCAGGCTCGATGAATCCCTGGAATGGACGCTGAGTGAATTCGAAGCGGATCCCAAAGCTCTGAGCAACCCCAATGCGGTTGAGCGGCTCGCCGTCTCCCTGGGTAGGCTTGGCTTGTTCGAGAAGGCGGAACGTGTGATGGCGGTGGCGATGCGCCTGGGCCCCGACAACCCATCCGTATTTGCAGGTCGTTCGATGCTTTACATCATGCAAGGCCGCTTCCGCGAAATGGACGAGCATCAGCGTCGCTACATCGCGGCGACCGGAGTCAACTCAAGGGACTTGCCGCTCTGGATGACATTCGCGCTGGGCGCTGGCCATGGGATCAGCGGCGACAGCGAGAAGGCAATCGAATTGCTTGAGCCGGTGATGGAGCGCAAGCCCGATCCCCGCCTGATCGATTCCCAGAACGATCTGTCGCTCGAATTCCGGCAGGTGCTTGCCTACGCGTACCAGAGCGTTGGCCGCGACGCCGATGCTGAAGACCAGTTGAATGTAATCGATCAAGCCCTGCAATCCACGCACGACCAGGGATTTGCACGAAGCCCGGGCGCGCTGGCTCGCTGGGCCGTCAACGATGCAATGCGCGGGCGAATACCCGAGGGGCTGGTCCGGTTGCAGCAGGCCTATGACGTGGGTTGGCGGGACGTGTCGATGATCCGCCACGATCCGCGCTGGGCGCGTTTCGCAAACGAACCTGCGTATCGGGCACTGATTGAGCGGATCGATGCAGAAGTCGAAGCGCTACGCCCGCGTGTTGAGGGAATGCTGCGGACGGCTGGAATGCCCCAGAGGCTGGAAAGCTGAAGTGCTTTTGGGCAGACGATCAGCTAATACTCAGCGGGACTCACCCTCGCAAGCACTGACTTGATGTACTGCGTCTCCGCTATGGCCGGGTGCACAGGATGATCCGGACCCTGGTGCCCGATTTCCAGAAGCTGAACCTGCCGATCGATCTCCCGGCCGGCTGCACGCACTGTGTCCAGCAAGTCCTCCTGGCTCAAGTGCATAGAGCAGGACGCGCTGACCAAAATACCTTCCCGCGACATCAGGCGCAAAGCCAGCTGGTTCAGTCGACCGTAAGCCAGCTTGCCCTCCTTGTAATCCTTGCGCCTGGGGATGAAGGCCGGTGGGTCGAGGATGATCAGATCGAAACGATCGCCGCTGTCGCGCAAAGATTTCATGGCCGCAAAAGCATCCCCTTCAAGAATGGACACCTTGCCCGCCAATCCATTCAGCTGCGCGTTCTGCAATGCAAGGTCCAGAGCAAAAGCTGAGCTATCAAGGCACACAACCTGGTCCGCGCCCGCGTGCGCTGCTTGCACTCCCCAACCACCAACGTAGGAGCAGACATCCAGCACTCTTCTGCCTCGCGCATAGTGGCGCATGCGTTCACGATTCAGGCGATGGTCATAAAACCAACCGGTCTTCTGGCCAGCAATAACCGGAGCGTGAAACCGGGTGCCGTTTTCTTCCAGCTCGACCAAC
>JBGTHE010000017.1:0-8955 GCA_041746335.1 Lysobacterales bacterium
CGTGAGTGATCTCCAGGCCGTGCTGCCGGAACCAGGCCAGTCGGGGCGTTTTCTCCAAAATTTTCGGGTTGCGTGGTCTTTTCACCCCCCGGGTCCAGCTGACATAGTAAGCGAATCGCAGACCTTCGCTTTCGCGAACGCGCTCCAGGTACAGCGCGGTCTCGCCGACCTTCAATCCCAGTTCGTCGCGAATGTCCTGCGGCGGTTGCAGCATTGCGCAATCGAGAATAATGGCCGTTGACTTTCGCGCAATGGATTCAATTTCCTGCAACACACCCGTCAGAGGCGCGTGCACCGGCTCGGGTTTGTACTGGTAGGTAACATGCGTGCCTCGACCGCGATGTCGATCAACCAGGCCCTTCGCAGCAAGCTCATCCAATGCGCGTTTGGCGGTAATACGCGAGATATCAAAATCGCGCGACAACTCCTTCTCGGTAGGCATGCGCATCCCTTGCTCAAAGCTGCCATCCATAATGCAGCTGTTGAGAAGTCTGTAAAGCTGGAAATACAGCGGGGTAGGCGAGTCCTTGTTCAGCGCCTCGCGCTGCTTCTGGCTGAACAGGGCTTTCAACTCCGCCACAGATTACTTCCCGAATTACTCCCCGAATTACTCATCTGGCTTCTCATCTGGCTTATAGGGCTTCGCAATGCTATAAATGACACAATAGTATATCTTTAATGCATATTGCGCTGCTTTAACGCTGGAACGTAAAAGGCCCAATGAATTTATCGCAGGAACCATCGCCATCAGACAAGCCATTAACGGGCATTCGGATTTTGGACCTGACACACATGTTGTCCGGCCCTTACGGCGCCATGATTCTGGCCGACCTGGGTGCAGAAACCATCAAGGTTGAACCGCCACAGGGTGAGGGCACCCGCAAGCTGCTGGCCAGGGATCCGAAAAACTCACTGGATGGCTTTGGCGCTTATTATCTGACACTGAATCGCAACAAGAGCAGCGTGGCCATTGACCTCAAATCACCCCAGGGACTGGAAGTCTTTTACGACCTGGTGCGCCAGGCCGATGTGGTGATCAGCAATTTCGGCGTGGGCGTACCGGAACGCCTGCACTTTGATTACTCCACGCTGGCCGCTATAAACCCGCGCATTATCACCTGCACCGTTACCGGCTTTGGCTCGGACGGGCCCAAGCCCAATCGTCCGGCGTTTGACCAGGTTGCCCAGGCAACTGGCGGTGGAATGTCCATAACCGGCCTCGACCCGGCGCATCCCGTGCGCTCGGGTATTCCCATCGGCGATCTGGGCGGCGGCATGTTTTCTGTTATGGGTATTCTGGCCGCACTGCTGGAGCGCGATCGCAGCGGCAAGGGTCAGCACGTGGATATTTCCATGCTGGATTGCCAGATTTCGATGCTCAACTACATGGCGACCATGTATTTCCTCTCGGGTGAGGATCCTTTTCCGATTGGCAACTCACATTTTGTGCACGTGCCCTACAATACCTTCACAACTTCTGACGGTTTCATCGTCATTGCCGTGATAACGGACAACTTCTGGCAGAACCTCAAGCCTGTTGTCGGCTGCAAGGAGTTTGATGATGCAAAATACGATAACCAACCGGGCCGTTGGGCGGATCGGAACATGATCGAAGCGAAATTGAATGAAGTGCTGTGCACCAACACGTCGGCTTACTGGCTGGAGCAGCTGGAAGCCCAGCGCATTCCCTGCGCGCCGGTGAATACCTTCAGCCAGGCCCTGAGTGACCCGCAAGTGCTGCATCGGCAAATGGTGGTGGAACTTAAACACCCTGATGGCAAAACCACCCGGGGTCCCGGCAACCCCATCAAGTTGTCACGTACCAACGAGGAGTCATTCACCGCTGCACCGCATGTGGGCCAGCAAACCGACGAGATCCTGAGCCAACTATTGGGTTATGACAATGCAGCGATAGAAGCTTTGAAACAGCAGGGAGCGGTCGCCTGATGAGCGCGAATATCGTTATCAATGATGTGGGTCCGCGTGATGGTTTACAGAACCAACGGAAGATTCTGGAGCCTGAGCAACGCCTGCAGCTGATCCAGTCTTTGCTGGATGCCGGTTTGACACATATTGAAGTAGGTTCTTTCGTATCACCCAAAGGCGTCCCGGCCATGGCGGGTGCGGACCGGATACTGGCCGGCCTGCCCGATCGCAGCGACGTCTGTTTTACCGTACTGATTCCCAACCTCAAAGGCTATGAGCTGGCACGCGAGAACGGTGCCCGAAGTGTCAGCATGGTGCTTTATGGCAGCGAAGGCATGGCTCAAAAGAATGCCCGCATGAGTCGATCACAGGCGGATGACGCGAGCATCGACATTATTGCGCTTGCCAAACAGGATGGCATCCGCGTATCGGCCACGATTGCAGTTTCATTCGAGTGTCCTTTCGATGGCAAGGTCGACCCTTCGATAGTTGAGGCTACCACCGCTCGCATGCTGGCCGTGGGTGCTGATGAAGTTTGTATTGCCGATACTATTGGTGCGGCCCATCCGGCCCAGGTGCGCGCCATGGCATCAAATCTGGTTCAACAACACGGCGGGCAGCCATTGAGTTTCCACTTTCATGATACCCGTGCCATGGGATTGGCCAATGTTTATGCCGCTATCGAATCGGGCATTCGCAAATTTGATTCTTCAATCGCTGGCCTGGGAGGTTGTCCCTTTGCACCCGGTGCCTCTGGCAATGTGGCCACAGAAGATGTGGTGATGATGGTGCAACAAATGGGCTTTGAGACCGGCATCGACCTGGCGGCTCTGTTACAGGCATCTGCCCTGGCCAAAGAACTTACCGGCACAGCCCCCGGTGGCCGTGCCTTACCGTGGTTGCAGCGTTACTTGCAAAAGCAGCCCAGTGAGCCGTCCATCCGAGCCAGCGCATGAGTTATAAGGTAAGCAGTGGGAGTAGATTGACAACGGTGCAGCGGAGTAGCCGATGAGTTTTCGTTTGGGTGTAGATGTGGGAGGCACGTTTACCGACCTGCTGCTGATCAATGAAGACAGCGGCGAAACCTTCACCGCGAAAGTGCCATCCACGCCCAAAGATTCGTCCATCGGTGTGTTGAACGGCGTGGCACGGATTTGCGAAGAATCCGGAGTGGATCCAAAGCAGATTCACCGAGTCATGCATGGCACCACAGTGGCCACCAATGCCGTCCTGACCGGCAAAGGCGCCCGCGTTGGGCTGGTGACTACGGCCGGCTACAAGCAGGTATTGCAGGTGGCGCGTTCCTTTTGTCCTGGTGGGTTGGGCGGTTGGGTCAGTTATGTGAAAGCGCCTTTGCTGGCGCCGCTGGAGCTGACCATCGAAGCCGAAGAGCGTATGAGCGCCAAGGGTGAAGTGGTGCGACCGCTGGATGCCGATGCCTTGCGCACGGCGCTGCAAAGACTGGCCGACACCGGCCAGGTTGAAGCACTGACCATCTGTTTCATCAATGCCTATGTGAACGGCGAACACGAACGCCAGGCGCGTGAAATAGCGCTGGAAGTTTTCGGCAGAGTGCCCATCTCCATTTCATCCGACGTGGTTCCGGAGATGCAGGAATACGAACGCACGGAAACCACGGTGGTGAATTCCTATGTGCGGCCCGAAGTTGCCACCTACATCACCAACATGCAGAACTCGCTCGAAGACCGCATGGGCAAAGGAGTGCAGCTTTCCATTCTGCGCTCGGACGGTGGCTTGGCATCCTCGCGGGCCGCTGCCGAATCGCCGGTCAACTTGCTGCTGTCCGGTCCGGCTGGTGGCGTGGCGGGCGCGATCTATTTCGCCAGCCGGGCGGGCTTCGACAGTGTATTGACCTTTGACATGGGCGGTACGTCGACTGACGTGGCGCTGATCCAGAATGCCAAGGCCCGAGTCCGCCGCGAAACCCGCGTGGGTGATGTCACCGTACGAGCGCCTTCGGTGGATGTGCGCACCGTGGGTGCGGGCGGCGGATCCATTGCTTTTGTTCCGCAACTCACCAAAGCCCTGCGCGTGGGGCCCCACTCGGCCGGCGCCGAGCCAGGACCAGCGGCCTACATGAAAGGCGGCATTGAACCCACCGTCTGCGATGCCAACGTCGTGCTCGGATATCTGCCCGCCGATGTGCAGTTGGGCGGCGACATGGCCATCGACAAGAAAGCCGCGGAAGCTGCGGTGCAGACCATCGCCGATGCCATGGGCATCAGCCTGATGGAAGCGGCGGAAGGTATCATCAAAATCGTCAATGAATCCATGTTTGGTGCCTTGCGGCTGGTGTCGGTGGAGCAAGGTTTCGACCCGCGCGATTTCGCACTAATTGCTTTTGGCGGGGCCGGCCCTTTGCACGGCAACGCGATGGGCATCCTGACCAACTCCTGGCCGGTGATCGTACCGCCGGGCCCGGGCGTGTTATGTGCCTACGGCGATGCCACTACCGCGGTGCAGGACGAGGCTTCACGCACCTATGTAGCGAAAGCCACCGAGCTTACCCCGGAGCAACTGATGGCGGATCTGGAAGAGCTGCGCCAGCGAGCCGCGCAATCGCTCAATGCCGATGGTATTCCGGAGGCCAAGCAGGAAGTTACTTACCAGGCCGATCTTCGATACATCGGCCAGGCCTTCCAGATCACCATGGATTTCACGGCGGCGGAGCTTCTGGAAAAAGGTCTAGCCCTTCTGACCGACAAGTTCGACCAGGAACACGAGCAACTGTTTACCTTTGCGCTTGGCAAGGACCACGAACTGGTGATGATTCGGGCCATCGTGCAGGCCCGTTCCAGGGCCATCAAGGAGGTGGAAATCGGCCGGCGCGGTGCCAGTCTGGAAGAGTGCAAAATTCATGATTCGCAGTTTTATTACGAGGGCAAAAATTACGACGTCGGCATTTATGAGCGCAACCTGCTGCACGCAGGCATGATGGTAGAAGGCCCCGCCATCGTCAGCGAAATGGACTCCACCACCGTGATATTGCCCGGCTACCGCGGCACAGTGGATGCGATCGGCAACCTGCTGATCAACATCGTACCGTAAGGGAGGCTCAGAATATGCCATCAAGAATCATCCAGACGAACAACGCACCCTTCAAGCGCATTGAGCCCGACACCGTTACGGTAGACATCATCGAGAACGCCCTGCGCAATGCGCGCGTGGAAATGGACGCGGTGTTGTTCCGCACCGCGATGAGTCCGGGCATCCGCGAGCAGGGCGACTGCTTTCCCATGATCGCCAATCGCGACGGCAAGATGGTGGTGGGGCAATTCGGCTCCTTCATTCATGGCTTTACCCAGGCCTATGATGCCGATATCGAGGAAGGCGACATCATCCTCACCAATGACCCTTACATGTGCAATGCCGCGGTCTCGCACTTGCCGGACTGGATCGTACTGGTGCCCATTTTCAAGGATGGTCGCCACATCGCGTGGTCGGCCATGTTCGGCCATATGTCGGATAACGGTGGCATGGTGCCCGGCTCCATTCCCATCAAGGCCGAGACCATTTTCCAGGAAGGCATCCGTATTCCGCCTACCAAGCTGTACAAGAAGGGCGTTTTGCAGTCCGACATTCTGGAGCTGATCCTGCACAACGTGCGGACTCCGCAATGGAATCGTTTCGATTTAAATGCCCTGGTAGCAGCCTGCAAAACTGCCGCCAAGCGCTGCGTCGAAATCGCCCATCGCTTCGGCGACGATGTGTTTTATTCCACCATGGAGATCATGCTGGAACGCAATTACCTGGCCATGAAAGCCATTATCGAAATGATCGTGCCGGAAGAGCCGCGTGTCTTCGAAGACTATGTTTGCGATGATGGCGTGGGGATGGGCCCCTACAAGATCCGCTGCAAGCTGTGGCGTGAAGGCTCCAAGGCGATATTCGATTTCGAAGGCACCGATCCACAGGCACAGAGCTCCATCAATTTTTACCTGAACGAAGACATGTTCAAGATGTTCTTCG
Organism: Lysobacterales bacterium; assembly: GCA_041746335.1. GTDB lineage: Bacteria > Pseudomonadota > Gammaproteobacteria > Xanthomonadales > SZUA-36 > JAWXBM01. The sequence goes on from JBGTHE010000017.1 coordinate 5,917, forward strand.
GTTCCTTCACCATCAATCTGGTGGATCCGCAGATCCTGTTCAACGACGGCTTTTATGACCTGGTGGACGTGCGCATTCCGCGCGGCACCTTGCTCAAGCCCAACTACCCGGCTGCTCTGTCGGGCCGAACCCACGCGCTGGGGCGGATTTTCGACGTGATGGGCGGATTGCTGGGGCAGAGCGCTCCCGACCACATCAACGCCGCAGGTTTCTCCGATTCGCCGCATCTCTTCTTCGCCGGATATGACGAGAAAGGCGAGTGGTTCCAGTTGTTCCAGATCGGTTTCGGCGGCATTCCGGGTCGTCCGGTGGGAGATGGTCCCGATGGTCATTCGCTGTGGCCCGGCTTTACCAACGTGCCCAATGAGTTCATTGAAGCATACTTTCCCTTGCGCATTGAGCGCTACGACTGCATTGCTGATTCGGGTGGCGCCGGCCTGCATCGCGGCGGCAATGGATTGTCGGTGGCCTATCGTTTCCTGGTCGAAGGTACGGTTTCGGTGCATGACGAGCGCTGGCTGACTTATCCCTGGGGCGTGCGCGGCGGTGAACCCGGTTTACGTTCCAGCAAACGTTTGGTGCGCAACGATGGCAGTGAAGAATGGCTACCGTCCAAGTCGGAAGGCATCAAGGTACAGAAGGGTGATCTGCTCTACTTCAACACCTGGGGTGGCGGCGGTTGGGGCGACCCGTACGAGCGTGATGCCGCATTGGTGAAAGCGGATGTGGATCGCGGTCTGGTTACGGCTGACGGTGCGCGGCGTTACGGTGTGGTAATTGGCACCGATGGTTCAGTCGATACAACTGCTACGGAAAACCTGCGTGCTAAATTGCGCAGCAAACGTGGTGAAGTTGAGATGTTCAATTTCGGCGGCTCCATCGAAGAAATCAAGGCCCGCTGCAAAGCAGAGACACACCTTGATCCGCCCGTGCCGCCCACGTTTGCGAAAGCACAAGCCTGATCGCAATGGCGGATCTGCAACGAGAATCGTTGGGCCTGGGCCACAAGCCTGCGCTGATATTGGTCGACATGATTCGTGGCTTTACCGATCCAGCCTGCCCCTTGGGCTCGGAAGCCAATGAGGTGGTGCAGGCCAACCAGCAATTGCTGGCGTTATTCCGGCAACGGGGTTGGCCCGTGTTTTTTACTACGGTGGTGTATGAACGTTCTGATCAGGCACATGTGTTTCGAGGGCGGGTTCCGGCATTGAACGTACTAACGCCCGGTTCGGACTGGATACAGATCGATCCGCGGCTGCAACGCAGAGACGAAGAACCGGTAATTGAGAAGCACTGGGCCAGCGGCTTTTTTGCCACCGACCTTCACGCCCAACTGACGACCATTGGGGCAGATTCGCTCGTTATTACCGGTTTGACCACCAGTGGTTGTGTGCGCGCCACGGTAACAGATGCGCTACAGCATGATTATCGTGTGATAGTACCGCGCGAAGCCGTGGGGGACCGCAACGCCTCCGCCCACGAAGCCAATTTGTTCGACATGAACGCAAAGTATGCAGATGTGCAGAGTTTATTCGAGGTGTTGTCCCAATTAGGGGATTTATAGACAACGTCGTGGAATCATAGGCAGTCAGTAAAAGCGGAATCAATCCGCGGCACAGGAGAATCAAAATGCAAGGCAGGATTCTGGCAAAAGCAAAGAATTTGATCTCGGGTTTGATGTTGGGCCTGATGGGTTTCACATTGGGCGGCTTGATCTCGGCGCCAACGGCTTTGGCACAAAGCAGCGATGCGGGCGCTCAACCCCTGATCGAAGAAATCATCGTTACCGCCCGGCGGCGAGCGGAAAGTCTGCAGGATGTTCCGGGTACCGTTACCGCCCTGACCTCAGAAATACTGGAGCGGGCCGGTGTTGAGCGAGCCAGCGACATCATCGCCCTCACGCCCGGTGTCACCATGGTGGATGCGGCTGAGGTGGGCGACACGCAGGTGAATATCCGCGGCATCAACGGCGCACGCGACGCCGAAAACAGCTTCGCCTTCATTATCGACGGCGTGCTGTACACCAACCCGGCCGCTTTCAACCGTGAGTACACCGACCTATCGCAGATTGAAGTATTCAAAGGCCCGCAGGGTGCTATCTATGGTCGTAACGCGGCAGCCGGTGCGATCATCGTGACCACTACCACGCCTACCAACGAGTTTGAAACCAATGGCACCTTGAGCATTGCACAGGACAGCACTTATCTCGGTAAAGGTGGCATATCTGGTGCTCTGATCGAAGACGAGCTGTTCTTCCGTTTGTCGGCTGACTGGCGGTCCAGTGATGGCTACTACAACAACGTATTCCTCGGCCGCGATGATGTTGTGGACGCCTACGAGGGCTTCAATGTCAATGGCCGGCTGGTCTGGGAGCCCGCTGAAGGCACCACAATTGATACAAAACTCCGGCTGGGATCGGTGGATGCATCGTCCATCACGTTCAACTCAACGTTCGCCTTGCCAGTATTCGCTGCTGCCCTGAGCAATCCGCCGGCTTACCAGAACGTCAATGATTTCGATTTCCAGTTTGATCCCAACGTGGTGTCCGACAACGATCAGGACTCCCTCGAGTTTTCCACCAAGGTGGATCAGGAACTGGAAGGCATGCACTTCACCGGTTGGCTTCTGTACAGCGATATCCAGAACGACCTGATGTCAGACGGAACCTCGGCAGCTTTCGGCTTTTACAATTTTGATTCCGCGTGCCAGCAGTCGGTCACAGCGCTGGGGGGCTATCCTCTACTGCCACCGCAATTTATTGGCGCCTCGCCGGTGGGTGTGATTTTTGATCCCAATGGTTCATTCCTCGGTGCCTACACTCCGACCACCTGTGATGGCATCCAGGAGCAACTGCGTGATCAGAAAGATCTGAGTGTGGAAATGCGACTGGCATCCGATACCGACTCGCGCCTGCAATGGATGGGTGGAATTTACTTTCTCGACATCGACCGGCAGGTCGGTGTTTCTCTCAATCGTGACAGCGGCAACCTGCCTGTCCGTGGTCTGTACCAACCCGAGCCCGGCCCCAATTCAACCGCG
>JBGTHE010000018.1:0-1516 GCA_041746335.1 Lysobacterales bacterium
TGACGATTTGAGCGATGGAGCTGGCCTGTGTCGCCGCTGTGCCAACGTGGATCCAGGTGAGGTTGGTGAAGGCTGAGAGTTCCGCGGTGTAGTTCCAGCTTTCCATGGCGCTGGCGTAAAAGCCGAAGTATTTGAGATGTGAGTACCGGTCTTCCTCACTTTGATACAGCTGGCTGGCTGGAATGTTTTCATATTGCGCAAAGAGCATGCCGACTGACCCCAGCAAAGGTAGCAAGGCGAACAGTTTGAGCAATTGAAGGATACGATTCCTGAACGGCACGTGGGTTGCGGCTCCTGCATCGGGGGTTTGAGTCTTTAGGGCCCGGAGCAATCCAGATTCTTCAAATTCACATGTCAACCGTTGTAGTTGCTCATTGTCGTTGTCGGCCCCTTCCATCGGCCAAAATCCGCTTGCGTCTTTTTGTAGCCCTTTTGAGACCACCCTCACGGCTAAGTTCCCGGGCACCCTGAATTGCTACGGTTCTTCTGCCCGTATATCAGAACCGTGTCGTCAATAATGCCGGGAAGACCATGTTGCTCACGCATCAGCACCGAGCCCAGCTTTTCGGCGACAGCGATGCTGGCCGCATTGCCCGGCAATATGACATGGATTACCTCTTGCCAGCCGAGTGTGTTGAACACATAGTCCAGCGAGGCACGGGCTGCTTCTATGGCATAGCCCTGGCGCAGGTGATCCGGCGAAATGGTCCAACCGATTTCCGGTGCCGGCCAGCCTTCGGGAAACCAGGGGCCGACCCGCCCTATCCACTCGCCCGTTGCTTTTGACTCCAGCGAGAAAAAACCGTATCCGCGAAACGTCCAGTGCCCCATTACCATGGCCATATTTCGCCAGGCCATGGCCCGGCTCAGGGGCGGCGTTCCCAGGTAACGCACGATGTTTGCATCGGCCATTGCGCGAGCCCAGGGTTCAAAATCTCTTTCAGCCTGAATCGGGCGCAGAATTAACCGCTCAGTTTCAAGGATGGGTTTCATTTGGAAAATTTGGCCTGATCTGTTCGATCAGGAGATTATCACCGAATGCATGAGGCTTTGGCATCATGGCAATGCGCCAGAACTCGGAACGTCTCCAATTCAGCTGCACAGGAACCCTTATTTCTCCATTCGGTCAGAATGTGTAAGAATTTCGCAGTCGGCAACCTGTCTTTTTCTATGCTGCGATTATCTGGCGGAGAGATGAAGAAAGTCATGAGGAATCTGCAATCCACACTGAAATGCCTGAGCTTGCTGGCGCTGGCCTGGCCCACAATGGCCTGCTCGGAAGAAATCTACCACTGGGTGGATGCCGATGGCGTCAATCATTACAGCCAGTCTCCGCCTCCCGCCGCCGCCAGCGAGGTCCGGACTCTGGAAGTGAATGGCAGCCAGCCCGCCAGTTACAACCCCGACGAAGACCGCTATAACATTGCCGCCCAGGAAGCCGCCATGCAGGAATTGCGGGACAAGCTGGCCGAAAGTAAAAAGAACAATCAGGAAATTCAGCAAAACCTCGCAGAAA
>JBGTHE010000019.1:0-4467 GCA_041746335.1 Lysobacterales bacterium
GGCCATTCATAAGCTTCATTCTCCGGGCTGCCGCAATCCAATATTGCTCTAAGGCAGAAATCATATTAGTTTCATATGCAACTATGATCAAGAGTCAATTTCTCATTTTTACTTCAAGACGCGCCTTGTACTGACGAATTCAGAGATCTTTGAAATACTAGGAATTTATGGGACAGGATACTTTTGATATGCATCGGAAATTGCCTACAGCGACGCCACCTCATTTCGACCTTGAACACTTCCTGCCCTACCAGCTCTCGGTAGTCAGCAATACCGTCAGTCAGGGCATTGCGCATATCTACCAGCAGAATCACGACCTGACCGTGATCGAATGGCGCATCATTGCCGTGCTGGGAAGGTATCCTGGACTGACAGCCAGTCAGGTAGTTGATCGCACGGTAATGGACAAGGTCGCCGTGTCCCGGGCTGTGAAACGATTGTTGGAAAGAGGAATTTTGAAACGCATTACTCACGGAACGGATCGTCGTCGCCGGCACCTTGAGCTCACCCAGGAAAGCGGGCGGAAAACGTTTGAAGCAATTGTTCCGCGAGCGCGCAGCTATGAGAAGGCCTTACTGACGGGTTTGACAGCTGCAGAAGTACAAACTCTGCTGGAATTGCTTGATCGGTTGCAACGGGCTGCTGTTGCATTGGAAGAAGCCGCGGGATTGGAAACGGTTTAATCGCTCAGGAAATTCACAAACGGTAGTCCGGGATAACCCGTGTATTAAACGTAGCCAATCGAGAAACTACAAGTCATCGAAAAAAAATGGGCCGGAAGTAGCAGCACTTCCGGCCCTACGTTCTGGAAGAAGGGTGATCCAGAAACGTCTCGCTGGAGGTTCGCCGGCACAGGGATGTGTGGATGACGAACCAGAGGAGTCTGTTCATATGGAGACAGACCACTACCGAAACTGAATCCGGAGCGATCTAACCAGTGCCGTTACCGTTTATCAGCGGCCTATTCAGATGTTGAAATTCCCGATCGCGAATGTTCGGTGAATTCGCCGGGGGTAAAGAATCGAGGTAAGTGAATTTCATCGTGATGACCTCCATGTCAAATCACATTTGCAGTAGCCAAATCCTTTGGCGTTGTAACCGACCATCAGTGCAGACCAATGCCGGCTAGTGAATGGGGTTAAAGCAAGGTCCATACCAAAGGTTGTAAAACCCTTAGTTCTTCTAACTTTGGGGCAAATTTATTACTGAATTAGGAAATCGGGTTTTAGAAATTAAATGCAGAATGGGCAATTCTCGTGCACAAAGTGCCAAAATTTGTCACTTTGGCGCCAAGACTTCGGCTTGCTCATCTATTCAAGGCGCCCAGTGTCGCTCCGCTACTTAATGAGCTTGCCCCAGGGGCCTGCTTCTGGTACATTTCGCCGGCTTTTTTGGCCATCAGAACGGTCACTAAAAAACCGGCGTGACAGGCAACTGGCTTCACGTCAAATACGCACACGCACCGCAACGGTTCAGAGGGGTGCCTCCGCCTAAAAGGAGGTCTCTGCAACGGGTGGGTGGAGGAAACAACCCCGGAATACGGCACTGCTGTTGTTGGCGCTGCTGCGTTCCTTATGTTTAAAGGAAATACAAATTATGGCAAACGTTACCATGCGCGAAATGCTTGAGGCAGGCGTGCACTTCGGTCATCAAACCCGTTATTGGAATCCCAAAATGGCTCCCTATATTTTCGGAGCCCGCGGCAAAATCCACATCATTAATCTGGAAGAAACCCTGCCACTGCTCAATGATGCGATGAATTTCGTCAGCAAAATTGCCTCGCGTCGTGGAACAATCATGTTTGTAGGCACCAAACGCGCTGCTGGTGCTGCCATTGCTGAAGCGGCGACAAAATGTGGAATGCCTTACGTATCACATCGCTGGCTGGGTGGCATGCTCACCAACTTCCGCACCATTAAGGCTTCGGTCAAGCGCTTGAAAACGCTGGAAGAAATGAGCGCAAACGACGGTTTCGGCCATCTGGTGAAGAAAGAAATTCTGCAACTGTCCCGGGAAAAGGAAAAGCTGCAGAAAAGCCTCGGTGGCATCAAGGATATGAAGAACCTGCCGGACGCCTTGTTCGTCATTGACGTCAGCCATGAAGACATCGCTATCAAAGAAGCGCGCAAACTCGGAATCCCGGTTATCGCCGTAGTTGATACCAACTGCTCTCCGGAAGGGGTCGATTACATGATTCCAGGCAATGACGATGCCATACGTTCCATTCGCCTGTATACCCAGATTGCTGCCGAATCGGTACTGGAGGGCCGCGCGTCCGCCCCAGTAGTTGAATCCCAGGAAGAGTTTGTCGAGCTCGATGAAGATGGCAATCCCATCAAGGTTAAAACCGACAAGCCGAAGGCTGATGCTCGTAAAGCTGCTACCAAGAAGAAAGTTGTCAAGAAAGTAATAGCCAACAGGGCGCCGCGTGTTGAAGCTGCCGAAGAAGTGGCAGAGGCCGAATCCGCAGAGCCTGCAGCACACACCGCCGAAGTCGCAGTTGCTGCCGAAGAAGTCGCAGTTCCAGCCGAAGACCCGGTTGAGACTGATGCGAAGGAAGTAGCCAAAAAGAAAACCAGCAAGAAGAAAGCTGTAGCCAAAAAAGAAGCCGAATAGGTTGAACCAGTAAACTTTGATCAAACCACGGGCTTAGCTTGTGGTGCAATGACAGATGAAATAGAGAGGTAAGTCCCATGGCAGTGACTGCTGCATTGGTAAAGGAATTACGTGAGCGCACCGGCGCCGGCATGATGGAATGTAAAAAAGCCCTCGTCGAAACTGCCGGAGATCTGGATACCGCGATCGAACATTTGCGTAAATCCGGTTTGGCTCAGGCCGATAAGAAAGCTGGACGCATAGCCGCTGAAGGCAAAATTGCGTTGGCCGTGTCCGCTGATGGCAAGAAGGCGGTGATGGTTGAGGTCAATTGTGAAACCGACTTCGTAGCCAAAGACGACAACTTCAATGGTTTTGCAGATGCAGTGGCTGCCAACGCCCTGGTCAACGATGCTGTTGATGTTTCCGCTTTGATGTCCACCAGCAGTAACGGTGCCACCCTTGAAGAGGCGCGCCAGGCGCTGGTTGCCAAGAGTGGTGAGAACGTTCAGGTACGTCGTTTCGAACGCAAGTCTACGTCTGGGGTTCTGGGCGCCTACCTGCACGGCGGCAAAATCGGCGTGCTGGTGGACCTTGACGGAGGTAGCAGCGAACTGGCCAAAGACATTGCCATGCATATTGCGGCCTTGAACCCCGCTTTCGTCAGCGAAAGCGATGTGCCTGCTGAATTCCTTGCCAAGGAAAAAGAAATCCTGTTGGCACAGGTGGAAAATAGTGACAAGCCTGCAGAAATTATTGAAAAGATGGTCAGCGGACGTTTACGCAAGCAACTGGCTGAAATCACATTGCTGGGCCAGCCTTTTGTAAAAGATAGTGACATCACAGTTGCGAAACTGCTGGAACAGAACAAGGCACTTGTAAAGGGCTTTAGCCGCCTGGTAGTGGGCGAAGGCATTGAGAAAAAGGAATCCAACTTTGCAGACGAAGTCATGCAACAGGTGAAAGGTGGCTGACAAAGCCTATTCAAGAATCCTTTTGAAGCTCAGCGGCGAAGCGCTGCTGGGTGGTGAAGATTACGGTATTGATCCGAAGATGATTCATCGGATCGCCACTGAAATTGCAGATGTCGTAAAAGCAGACGTGGGCGTTGCCGTCGTCATCGGTGGTGGCAATATATTTCGCGGCGCCGGTTTGGCAAAATCTGGCATCGACCGGGTCACCGGTGATCATATGGGCATGTTAGCGACTGTCATGAATGCCCTGGCCTTACAGGATGCTCTGGAACGCGTGGGTTGCCAGGCTCGTGTGATGTCGGCAATCTCCGTGCACGATGTCTGTGAAGACTACATACGCCGGCGTGCAATCCGGCATCTGGAAAAAGGCCGGGTGGTGATTTGCGCTGGTGGTACCGGCAATCCATTTTTCACTACCGATACCGCTGCGGCTCTGCGGGCAGTGGAAATCGGGGCCGACATCCTGCTCAAAGCCACCAAGGTTAATGGTGTTTATTCCGCCGACCCGGTCAAAAATCCCGATGCTGAATTGTTCGACAGTCTCAGCTATGACCGCGTAATCGAAAGCAAACTCGGCGTCATGGATGCCAATGCAATTGTGCTTTGTCGCGATCAGGCCATGCCCATTCGGGTATTCAATGTATTTGATGAGGGCAACCTGATGAAGCTGGTCAGTGGCCAGAACGTAGGCACTTTGGTTTCCTGAGCAGTTTGCTAAGAATATCGCAACGCCGCCTGCCAGAACTTCGCCCTAGGCACTGCATCACGCTCCGCCCTTCATGCTGATAGAATCTGGCCCCTGTGTTCGGCAGTGTCATCTTGCTGCCAGCTTCGGAATCTGACAGGAGACATTCATGCTTGCCGAAATTAAAAAAGACGCTCAAATCCGCATGGGCAA
>JBGTHE010000020.1:0-3044 GCA_041746335.1 Lysobacterales bacterium
GCCTGCAACCGCTTTCCGGCGAAACCATCAATCAGGGAACTTTGATACAGCCACCTGTCGCGCTCGATTGGAGTGCCGTGAAAGCAGCGGGTACAGGAGTGGAACCAGAGGAGCCTTTGCTGGGAAGTTGGGTGATCCTTATGGCTTTGCCGGCAGCTTGTGAAAACGCATGCCTGCAAAAGGTTATCGGCCTGCGGCAGGTCCATAAGGCAACCGGACGGGACCAGCAGCGACTGGAGTTGGTTTTATTAACTGAAACCTTGAGAGATCAGTCTCTTCAGCAGCAACTTCTGAACATTTACGAGCAATTCAAAGTGCTGGCTGACCCTTCCGGGACAATCAATCAATCCCTGCAATCCGCCTTGAATCAAAGTGGACTTTCAGCCAATGGCCTTAACACCTATTTGGTTGATCCGCTGGGCAACATTATGATGGCTTACACTACAACTGACTCAGAGGCGAAAATGAGCAAAGATCTCAAGCGTCTGCTTACCTGGTCAAAGCAGGACAAAGGTTGATGGCAATATCCATCCAAAGGGTTGCTTTACTGGCCACCCTCATTGCGCTCTGCGTGATCGTTCTGGGTGCGTATGTGCGTCTGTCTCACGCCGGCTTGGGTTGTCCGGATTGGCCGGGTTGTTACGGCCACATCACATGGCCGGGACAGGCACATGAAATTGACACAGCCAATCAGAATTTCCCGGATCGCCCCGTTGAATCCCACAAGGCCTGGAAAGAAATGGCGCATCGCTATCTTGCCGGCGCCCTGGTATTACTGGTTGTCCTGATCAATTTCCTGGCCTGGAAGCCAGCTCAGCGCTACCTGAATCTCAAACTCCCAGCTGCATTAATTTTGATTCTGATTCTGTTTCAGGCAGCTCTTGGTATGTGGACAGTCACCCTGAAATTGTTACCCATGGTGGTTACTGCACATCTCCTGGGTGGTATGACCACCTTCGCACTGTTGCTCTGGTTTGCCATGAAAAGCAGCAGACCGGGTCGTTATAATCCCAGCCAACCGATCCGAAGACTGAGGCCTCTTGTCATCGCCGGCCTGTTGGTTCTGATCGGGCAGATTTTTTTGGGTGGCTGGACCAGCGCCAACTATTCTGCCCTCGCCTGTCCCGATTTCCCGACCTGTCAAAACTCCTGGTGGCCGCAAGCTGATTTTTCAGAGGGATTTCGTATCAGGCGTGAAATTGGTGTGGATTATGAAGGTGGGGTACTTGACCAGGATGCGCGGGTGGCGATCCACTTGTCCCATCGAATCTGGGCTGTGGTTACATTTGTATTCCTGAGCATATTATCTTTTCGGCTGCTGAGAACGCCGGTTTTGCAAAGAGCAGGCCTCGTTTTGATAGCTCTTTTATTTACCCAGGTTGGTTTGGGTATTTCCAATATCGTATTCTTCTTGCCACTGTCGGTCGCTGTGCTGCACAACGGCATGGCTGCTGTCCTGCTGGCAATGTTGCTCTGGCTATTATTTCGAGCCTCGCCACAGCGCTCCTGAACCAAGGTGGACAAAGCCAAACGATATTTCGAGTTAACCAAGCCCAAAGTGGTGGCACTGATTGTTTTTACCGCGGTAGTCGGCATGTTTCTGGCGACTCCGGGTCTGCCACCCTTGAGCGCACTGTTGGCAGGCACTTTGGGAATAGCTCTGGCTTCCGGTTCTGCAGCCGCCGTCAATCACCTGCTGGATCAGCGCATTGATGCAATTATGGTTCGAACCCGCAACCGCCCCCTGCCACAGGGTGACCTTGCCGAGGGTCAGGTACTGGCTTTTGCCCTGACATTGGGTGTGGTTTCTATGTTAGTGCTCGTGTTTTGGGTGAATACCCTGACCGCAATTCTCACTTTTATTTCCCTGATTGGCTATGCCATCATTTATACAGCCTGGCTGAAACGAGCCACACCTCAGAATATCGTCATTGGAGGTGCTGCAGGGGCGGCTCCCCCTTTGCTGGGCTGGACGGCGGTCACGGGAACGGTGGATCCTGGTGCAATTCTATTATTCCTGATTATTTTTGTCTGGACGCCTCCGCATTTCTGGGCCTTGGCCATTCATCGCCGGCTGGACTATGCCGCGGTCGAAATGCCCATGTTGCCAGTGACCCACGGCAACGCGTTTACACGCTGGCACATCCTTTTCTACACCATCCTGCTGGTCGTTGTAACCACCCTCCCCTACCTCACCGGCATGAGTAATCTGCTTTACCTTGCTGGCGTCAGCGTGCTTAACCTGGGCTTTCTGTGGTATGCCTGGCGTTTGCTGCAGGCAGGTGACAGCGTTGAAGGCGAAGTCTTGCCCATGCAAACGTTCGGATATTCAGTTATTTATCTGATGTTGCTGTTTGTCTTCCTGCTGGCCGATCATTACCTGCAGAACTTCCTGAATTGAACCGCTGACGCGCACAGTACAAGGTCATACAATACGCCCCGAATCTGAACCTGTTCCGGAGCTCAATATCCATGCACGCTTACCGCCTTGCCGCTATTCCCGATTCCCCTCTACGGCAACTGGAGGATCACGGAGATTTTGTCAGTCGGCATATTGGTCCACGCGAGGCAGATGTTCAGGCCATGCTTGAAGTTGTGGGTGCCGAGTCTCTGGCAGACCTGATAGCAACTACCCTGCCACCGAGCATTCAACTTCAGGAACCGCTGGATTTACCGCGGGCTCGCAACGAAGTTGAGACTCTGCAACGGCTGCGACAACTGGCCGGTTTGAACATCGTTCAGCACAGCATGATAGGTCTGGGTTACCACGAGACCATCCTGCCGCCTGTCATCCAGCGCAATGTGCTGGAAAATCCGGGCTGGTATACCGCCTATACACCTTACCAGGCAGAAATTTCACAAGGTCGACTCGAAGCCTTACTCAACTTCCAGCAGATGATCTGCGATCTCACTGCAATGGACATTGCCAATGCCTCTCTGCTGGATGAAGCCACGGCAGCTGCAGAGGCTATGACCATGTTGCAGCGTGTCAACAAGCGCTCGAAATCCAACCGCTTCCTGGTCGATGGAAATGTGCTGCCGCA
>JBGTHE010000021.1:0-1730 GCA_041746335.1 Lysobacterales bacterium
CACAATCCTCGGTCTGCACGCGGCGTCCGTGGCCATGTGGAGCCTATTGCTCGCCAAGCATGTGAGCGGATCGCGACGCCGCAACTGGGTCATGTATAGTGGCTTCGCCGTCGCCTGTGTCCTGCTCTCGGCACGTCGAAAAATGTTGCTGCTGCTGGCGACATTCTTACTGGTACTGATGGCACCGGTACTTTCCCGGGCCATGCAGATTCAAAGCCGGCGCAAAATCAGCATCCTGTGCCTGATGCTGGCTGTCCTGGCTCTGGGAATTATCCTGAAAACTCGCATCAATCAGGAAGTGCAAGATGCCTTGCTGTATGCTTCAACAATTGCGGGAGCAACACTGCAACGAAGTTCGGCTGTAGTGGATAATGTCATGGTGACTGTTCGTCAGGCCGGCCCCTGGGGCTATGGCCTGGGGACCGTGACCCAGGGGAGCCACCTGCTGGATAAAGGCGCAGTCTATGGCTGGCAGGAAGATGGCATCAGCCGCATTGTGGCCGAGCTGGGAATTCCAGGCCTCTTGGCACTCGTCGCTGTCATCGGGTTGGGATTGGCGTTCATCTGGCAATCTCTCAGCAGCACAAACGGCGCAACATATTGGACACAACTCATACTGGCAGGCATGGTGCTTGGGCAGGGTGTAGCCTACTGTGCAGATCACATGCCTTATTCGGGTGACCCCTCGACAATGATATTAGCGACTCTCCCCTTGGGGATTCTGCTTGGTCTCACAGCGGCGGTGCGACCCTGAACTGCCCAAATGAGAAATAGTGATGTTCAAACCATTGCCCGACCTGATGACTCCCGACCGCTTGCAGCACGGATATGTCATTGTGCTTCCCGGTATCGAAGGCCGCAGTCACTGGAACAAAAACATTGTGCGCGGACTGATCGCCGGTGGCGTGCCGTACGCCGTCGAAATTCATGACTGGACCTACGGACGTTTGCTCGCATTATACAATCTGGTGGCCAGCGGTCGTCATCACCAGCAGGCAAGACTCATCGCAGGCAAAATCACCCGCTATCGTGACCAGTATGGTGATCGCCCGATCTACATCATCGGGCATTCCGGCGGCGGCGGGATGACCCTGTTGGCACTGGCGCAACTGCCCGATGGCGTTAAAATCGACGGCGCGGTACTTATTGCTCCCGCGATTTCGCGATCCTTTGATCTAACCTCTTCGCTGCCGCATGTGTCTCGCGGCATCTGGAATATCTCATCGTATGGCGACTTGTTCTTCATGGGCTTTAGCGCCTTGCTAGGCAATATCGATCGGCACTGGCAATTACCAGCCGGGTTGACAGGCTTCTCCAAACAGGTGCATGAACGTGTCACCCTGCACTCATTACCCCCACTGCTCGAATTCCCCTATCGCTGGGAGTATTTGTCCTCTCGATTTCTGGGAGGACACTTTGGCGGCACCTGCGTCCCGTTCGTACAGAACTACATTTCCGCCTGGATTAAGAAACCTGCCGAGATGGAACGACCGAGTTCCGTTTTCGCGGCATCGACCGAAAAATGACTGCTTCGGCCTTCAAAAGCAAACAAATCCAATCCGCTTGATGCGTCATTTCAGGTACCAAGTTTCATCGACTCCACAGCGCTCAACCGCCTATACTCATTCAACTCACAAAAAATAAACGGATTATCAGCTTGGGTGGCGCACCGCTGGCGGGGGAAGCTGCCATTGACGCACGATCACAGGGATAGAAATGCCGAGTAAGAC
>JBGTHE010000022.1:0-3253 GCA_041746335.1 Lysobacterales bacterium
AGCGATCAAAGTCCGTTTCTTCACTGGAGTAAGTGCGCAGCAAGGTGCCGCTGTTATCGAAAATCTCGATCTTTACGGAATCGGCATCGGACGGAAGCTGGTAATACACCGGAACACCGCTTTCCGGATTGCTGCCTTCAAAGCTGTCTGCGCCACCCGCACTTTGCAGCATGGTGACTGTGCCGGGCGCGAACAAGCGCAATTGATCAGTTTCGGCTTCGCGGGCCTGACGCACCACGAACAAATCATCCAGCACCCAGTAGCTGCGGCCCTGGGTAGCCACGACCAGGGAGTCATGGCGGATGTTCAAATCAGTGATAGGCACCGGTGGAAGGTTAAGGGCCAACGAACGCCAATTGGCGCCATCGTCATATGATACGAACATGCCCGCCTCAGTGCCGGCGTAGAGCAGGCCTGCCTGACTGGGATCTTCGCGGACCACGCGTACGAATGTATCGTCGGGCAGGCCTTTATCCAGACGCTTCCAGCTTTGGCCGTAATCACTGGTTTTGTAAATGTAAGGGGTGAAATCGTTCAGCTTGTAGCCTGCGACTGCGACATACGCGGTGGCGGGGTCATGCGGGCTGACTTCAATGGCATTGATTTGGGCTTCGTTGCTGAACTTGCCTTTATGGGGCGGTGAAACGTTCTGCCAGTTTTCACCACCATCGCGGGTGATGTGCAGATAGCCGTCGTCAGCACCGGCCCAAATGGTGCCGGCTTCATGCGGTGATTCGACAATATAGAACAGGGTGTTGTAGAACTCGGCACCGACGTTTTCAGGTGTCAGCGGACCCCCGTTGCGCCCCTGCCTGGCCGGATCATTGCGCGTGAGATCCGGGCTGATGGCTGTCCAGGTAGCGCCACGGTCACTGCTCTTCAGTACGTATTGCGTGCCGTAGTAAATTGTGGACCAGTCATGTGGCGAAGCCGCGATTGGGGTGTTCCAGTTGGTGCGGTAGCGCAGATCTTTGGAATCTTTGCCATACATCATCTCCGGGTAAGGAATGATGACGCGTGTGAGTTCGGTATCGCGATCGTATTCGGTCAGTGTGCCATTAATGGAGCCGGCATAAACGAGCCGCGGGTTATCCGGATCAAAGGCAACGTGAGCACTTTCGCCGCCGCCCACATCGTAATAATCAGAAACGCCGATACCGCCATAAAGGCTGCGGCTGGCGATGGCAACCGTGGTGTTGTCCTGCTGGCCGCCGTAGATGCGGAATGGCACCAGGTTATCGGTAGCCACGCGATAAAACTGCGCGGTGGGCTGATTCATGATGGAAGACCAGGTTTTTCCGCCATCAAAAGTTACTGTGGCACCGCCATCGTTGCCGCTGATCATGTTGTCGGGATCTTCCGGATTGATCCAGTGATCGTGGTGATCGCCGTGCGGTGTGTCGATGACCGTCCAGGTATTGCCAGCATCGATGGATTTGTAAAGGGCGGTGTTCAGAACGTAGATGATGTTCTCATTCACCGGGTCTGCTGCCATGTGGATGTAATACCAGGCTCGGGTGTGCAACGCGCGGTGGCCGTTGATCAGCTTCCAGCTTTTGCCAGCGTCGTCGCTGCGCCACAGGCCGCCTTTTTCGTGTTCAGCTTCAATGATGGCGTATACCCGTTCCGGATTGCTGTCAGAAATGGCAATACCAATCTTGCCAATCATCTCCGGCAAACCGCCTTCGAGTTTCTTCCACGAGTCACCGCCGTCCGTGCTTTTGAAAATGCCGCCTTCGGTGCTGCCGGACTTGATGTACCACGGCGTACGGCCGTGGTGCCACATCCCGGCATACAGGATGCGTGGATTGCTCGGGTCCATCACCAGGTCGGTAGCGCCGGTTTCGGGCCCCACTCTCAACACCTGCTTCCAGCTCGCGCCGCCATCGGTGGTGCGATAAACACCCCGCTCATCGCTGGGACCCCAGATCTGGCCCTGAACTGCAACCAGAGCAACGTCAGGATTAGTGGGATGGATCTGGATTTTGGCAATCTGGCCGGCTTTCTCCAGACCGATGTGCTTCCAGCTGGCACCGGCATCGGTGGATTTCCACACGCCATCGCCATGAGATGTCGTAACTCCACGAATGGGCGCCTCGCCCGTGCCCACGTACAGCACATTGGGATCGGATGCTGCCACTGACACCGCTCCAATGGTGCCTACTTTGAAATCGCCATCGGAAATATTTTCCCAGGTGGTCCCGGCATTGATAGTTTTCCACACACCCCCGCCGGTGGCGCCCATGTAATAGAGGTGGGGCTGGCCAGGGACCCCCGTAACAGCAGTCACCCTACCGCCGCGCCATGGCCCTACCAGCCGGTATTCCAGGCCCTTGAGTGCTTCCTTGGGTGCGCCCGCGGGTTCGCTGGCAGCCTGAGTGCAATTGGCTACCATCAGGATGAGGAAAGGCAGCAGGCCGGTGAGCAGGCGGGAGGAAAGGAGTCGATTTTTCATGTATTAACCTGATTCGCCGTTTCTGTGGATTCCGCAGCATACTCAAAACACTGGCGGGCCGCATCTTTGCGCCGGCATTGGTGTCCGCTCAGTTGGGCTGGGGAGTTGCACTCTGGTGACGGGTGTTATGCTGTGCTCCACTTCTTTTTGCTGAGTTTGACTGAATGAAAGTAGATGTCGCCATCATTGGCGGTGGTCCTGGTGGGAGTACTTGCGCCGGGTTGCTGAAAAAGTACGCACCGGAACTTCAGGTTGCAGTATTTGAACGGGAGATTTTTCCGCGCGAGCATGTGGGTGAAAGCCAACTGCCACCCATCAGCAAGATTCTTAATGAACTGGGATGCTGGGATGAGGTGGAGGCAGCGGGATTTCCGATAAAAATAGGCGCTACTTATCGTTGGGGTAACAGTGACAAGCTTTGGGATTTCGAATTCCTGCCCATAGAAAGCTATCGCGAGGAGGCGCGTCCCCGGCAATGGACAGCACAGGCCCGCCAGCTCGCTATGCAGGTGGATCGCGAGCGCTATGATGACATTTTGCTCCGCCATGCTGGTTCACTGGGGGCGCAAGTGCATCAACCCGCACAAGTGCGAGAAGTGGAACATGCGAATGATCGCGTTGAGGCTTTGATCCTGGCCGATGGCAGGAGGGTGGAAGCCCAGTGGTATGTGGATGCATCGGGAGCTTCAGCGACTTTGCGGCGTGCACTTAACATTGGTATTGAACTTCCCACCAAGCTCCAGAACATCGCCTTCTGGGATTACTGGGAAAATACGGAATGGGTTACACGCTTCCCGG
>JBGTHE010000023.1:0-4027 GCA_041746335.1 Lysobacterales bacterium
CTGTCCACCAACGCGGCGGATGTTCGCAAAGCTCTGGAGGAAGGCTACGCTGCCGCCACCATCCTGCCCGGGAAGGCGGTGGGCGAAGGTTTGGGCCAGTTACGCATTGCTTTTGACGGAGACGCAGTGGTGTTCGGCGACGAAGCCGAACGCATTTACCAGCGTCATGGCCTGGAAGCATTTTCAGCCAGCGAAAGGGAAGCGGCCTCACGGCCACTATCCGGCGGTCCATTCCGTCCGGTTCTGGAAGCACTGCATCGCATCCAGTCTTCCTATCCCATCGACGATAACCCGATCCGCACGGCGCTGGTCACCGCTCGCTCTGCTCCGGCCCATAAAAGGGTCGTGCTGACCCTGAGGAATTGGGGCATTCGCATCGACGAAGCTTTGTTCCTGGGCGGACGTCCCAAAGGGGAATTCCTCAAAATATTTGGTGCCGACATTTTCTTTGATGATCAACAGGTGCACATCGATTCGGCGCGTTTGCATGTGGCTGCGGCCCATGTCCCCAGTGGTGTTGCCAACGAGAAGGCCAACGAAAATTCCAAAGAGCATGCTGCCACGGGTGACAGCAAGCAGGCTGCCCCCTAGAATAGCCGGTCCTAATTGTTTTTGCGGCCAACTGTAAGAGCAGGGGGTCTGATACCAAAGCCTGGAGTCCTTGATGGCCAAACTGAACCCCTACGATCTGTACGATGTTGATTCCTTACTCAGCGAGGAAGAAAGAATGATACGCGACAGCGTTGCCCGTTTTGTTGACGAGCGCGCCTTGCCCATCATCGCGGAGCATTTTGACAATGGTACTTTTCCATCTGAACTGGTCGCTGAAATTGCCGACCTCGGTTTGCTGGGCTCCAGCCTGGAAGGCTACGGCTGTGCCGGGCTTAACGCCGTCTCCTATGGGTTGATCTGCCAGGAACTGGAGCGCTGTGATTCTGGCTTGCGCAGTTTCGTCTCGGTGCAATCCAGCCTTTGCATGTATCCGATTTATGCTTACGGCTCGGAGGAGCAGAAAGACCGCTGGTTACCGGGCATGGCCAGGGGCGAAATCATTGGTTGTTTTGGCCTTACGGAATCGCAAGGTGGTTCTGATCCTGCCAATATGAAAACCCACGCTAAACGCGATGGCGATGACTGGCTTATCAACGGCTCCAAAATGTGGATCACCAACGGCAATCTGGCTGATATCGCCATTGTCTGGGCCCGCACTGAAGAAGGCATCATGGGTTTCCTGATGGAGAAAGGCACGCCGGGCTTTGAAGCGCGCAAAATCAAATCGAAGATGTCGCTGCGTGCTTCGGTCACCTCCGAACTTTATTTTGATAATGTGCGGGTTCCCGAGGCCAACCGCTTGCCCAATGTTTCCGGTTTGAAAGGCCCCCTGGGTTGCCTGACTCAAGCGCGTTACGGCATTACCTGGGGGCCGATTGGTGCGGCAATTGCCTGCCTGGATGAAGTGGTCCGTTACACTTCAGATCGCATTCTGTTTGACCGCCCCTTGGCTGCCAACCAGGCGATCCAGTTGCGCCTGGCGGATATGGCGCGGCGCATTACCGGCGCGCAATTGATTTCTCTGCAGCTGGGGCGCTTGAAGGACCAGGGCAGAATGCAGCCAGCACAGGTCAGTCTGGCCAAGTGGAACAATGTACGCATGGCACTGGATATTGCGCGCGATTGCCGCGACATGCTGGGCGGTGCGGGCATTACCACTGAATACCAGGCGATACGCCATATGCTCAACCTGGAGAGCGTGATCACCTACGAGGGTACGGAAACGGTGCACCAGTTGGTGATTGGCCGGGAGTTGACTGGGATTAATGCGTTTTAGTTTGTGTCGTCCCCAAAAGGCCGGGAATGGAAACTTCTTTCCCAGGCATTAAGCAAGCTGCCGAGTGACGGAATCCGACCGGAACGATTTTCAGGAGAAAATCGAGCACCGAATGGACAGGACGTCCATCCGGTGCGGTTCCGAAAGGCGGATTCCGGCGCGAGGGAATCCCAGGCGCAAGCCTGGGACTGCGCAGCAGCCGGGAAAGAAGTTTCCATTTCCGGCCTTGGTAAGATCACTGCTTCAAGCAGTTAGCTTGGCGGATGGTGGCGCTGGAAAAATTCGCGGCTCGGGTTCCAAGTGCACACCGAAATTTTCGTATATCCGGTCTTGCACCTGCTGTGCCAGGGCCCATATTTCCTGGCCGCTGGCGCCGCCGCGATTGACCAGTACCAGTGCATGCTGGCGGGATACTTCAGCAGGCCCGAGCGTCAGACCTTTCAGGCCAGCTGCATCGATCAGGGCTGCCGCAGAAAACTTGATCCGCTCGTTTGCCGCAGGCCAGTGGGGCAGATTGGGGTAGGTCTTTAGTAAGTCCCCAGCTTTGGAGCGATCCAGCAGCGGATTTTTAAAAAAACTTCCGGCATTACCGAGCACCACAGGATCGGGAAGCTTTTCCTGCCTCAGTGCCACCACCGTATCGAATACGTTTTGCGCACTAGCGGGCTTCTTTCCCAGGCGTTCACTCAAACCGGCATAGTCCAGCCTGGGAGCGAACTCGCGTTGCAACCGCAAGTTAAAAGAAGTAATGAAGTAGCGATCTCGCGGTTCGCGTTTGAAAATGCTGTCGCGGTATCGCAGTTCACATTGATGGTTGTTGAATACCACCCATTGTGCTGATGACCAGTCCCAGGCGGTTACCGACTCCAGAACCTCTGCCAATTCTACGCCGTAAGCACCGATGTTCTGTATGGGTGCTGCACCTGTTAATCCAGGAATCAAAGCCAGGTTTTCCAGGCCGTGCCAACCTTGACCCAGTGCATGGCTTACCAGACAGTGCCAGTTTTCCCCCGCGCCCACTTCAATCAAAACGCTGTCAGTGTCTTCATCAATCAGCGCGATCCCGCGAATACGATTGAGCAGCACATTACCCTCTATATCCCCCAGCAGCAGGATATTGCTGCCACCTCCGAGCAGAAGATCCCGTTCTGCTCGCGGCGCAGGAACGCTCAGCAAGTCTTCCTCACTTTCAATTTCAAACATCAATTCTGCTTTTGCAGCGATGCCGAACGTGTTGTACGCAGCAAGATTTGCGTTCTGCTGAATCTTCATGGGGGCGTAGCGCAACCAGATTTCAGTTCTGACTGATGGCCAGCGGCTTTGATGTCGAAGCGCAACACTTTCACGCTGCAGTTCGTTGTGCGATAGCCTGCAGGCAATCAGCCAGTAGTGCTGGCCCGCGATAGATCATGCCGGTATAGAACTGCACCAGGCTGGCGCCTTTATCCAGCTTGTCCACAGCATCCTGGCCCTTGCAGATTCCACCCACGCCGAACATAACTATCTGCCGGGGCAGCAACTCACGCAGATCGGCCAATGCCTGGTCCGCCAGTGCTTTCAGGGGAGCGCCGGAAAGTCCGCCGGCTTCGGGTGCATGCTTAATGCCTTCCAGCCCCGGTCGGGTGATGGTGGTATTGCTGACAATCACTGCCTCAATATCATGCAGGCAAATGGCCCGCGCCACCGATTCCAGCCCAGCATGATCCAGGTCTGGTGCAATCTTCACCGCTATCGGTACGGACCGGTTATGAATTTTCTGCAAGTCGCTGCGTTTCCGTGCCAGCGATTCCAACAGCCGCGACAAACTGTCTTCTGCCTGCAGTTCCCGCAAATGTCGGGTGTTCGGTGATGAGATATTAACGGTGATGTAATCGGCATAGGGATAAACTTTTTCCAGGCAGTGCAGATAGTCATCGGCTGCCTGTGTTATCGGCGTGCTGGCGTTCTTGCCAATGTTGATCCCAAGAATGCCTTCATAATTGTGTTTGCGTACCTGCCGCACCAGATAATCCACACCCTTGTTGTTGAAGCCGAGGCGGTTGATCAAGGCCTGCGCCTGAGGCAAGCGGAACACACGCGGTTTGGGATTGCCCGCTTGCGGTTTCGGGGTGACCGTGCCGACTTCGACAAAGCCAAATCCGAGAGCGCCCAGCGCTTCAAAATAGTCAGCGTTCTTGTCCAGACCTGGCGCTATCCCGA
>JBGTHE010000024.1:0-4197 GCA_041746335.1 Lysobacterales bacterium
ACTGTGAATTGCAATTACAACATTTTCGGCCGGATGGATGAATATTCCCTGGCCAAATATACCGGACGCCTGGAAGGCCCCGCCCTCGCCCAGCCACCATAGATAGCCATAACTGCTGTAGCCTTTAGATGGCGTGATCGAGTCACGCATCCACGTTTCCGGCAAAACAGGATCACCACTGGGTAGACGCCCTTCATTGAGGGCAAACAGACCCAGGCGTCCATAATCACGCAAAGTCGCGTTGATGCAGCAGCCGCCAAACTCGCCGCCGCCGGGTTCAGTAAGACTCCACGATGCATCGGATTCCATACCAAAAGGTCGCCAGATTTTCTCTTCGAGATAGGTAGAGAGGTTGTTGCCTACGGCTGCCCGCAGCAAGGTACCGACCAAGTTGGATTCCGCGGTGTTGTAATTGAAGATCTCGCCCGCCACGCCAGTACGCAGCTTGGCAGTGAGATAGTCATAAAGCTCCAGGGTTTCCCAGGTGACCTGGTTAACGTCCGCTGCGGGGTCTGAATACGTCTCATCCCAAGCAACGCCAGATGCCATTTGCAGAATATCTTTGATTCGAACCTGATCGTAAGCGGAGCCCTGCATTCGCGGAAGATAATCGCTGACCTTTTCATCCACTGATTTGATATACCCATCGCGAATGGCGGCACCAACCAGCATAGATACGACTGACTT
This sequence comes from Lysobacterales bacterium, assembly GCA_041746335.1. Lineage (GTDB taxonomy): Bacteria > Pseudomonadota > Gammaproteobacteria > Xanthomonadales > SZUA-36 > JAWXBM01. Next base: position 688 of record JBGTHE010000024.1, read on the forward strand.
GGTCACTGAATAGGATATCCAGCGGGAATCCTGATCATTCCCCAATCCGTAGCGCTCATAAACAATACTGCCATCCTTGATCACCAAAAGACCAGCAACGCTTTGTTGTTCAAAGTATTGTGCGACAGTCATCCCGCCGGAGGAAGGTTCCAGCACCACAGAATCCAGATCCATGGGCGTCTCGGGAAGCTGCAGCGGCGCATCTCCAGCGCGTACCCAGCGCACCGGAACCAATTGGTCCATATTCCGATAACCCGCCACCTGCTGCTTGGGTTCCCAGAACAGGATATTTTCAGGCGCTCCAAAATGCAGCGCATCCTCGGCCGGATCGACATGTGGTGCCTGGGCGCTTGCAAGCGAATAACCAGCCGTGAAAATCGCGCTAATGAGCATTGTTTTCGTTTTCATGGTCACATCATACCGAAAGGCCCGATTGGCCAAAACTAAATCCATTCAAAGCACGGAGCTGAATCGTGGCACAATCCGCTGCTGCGCCAAATCTTTCAAATCTCGTCAAGCAGGATTTCCTGAAACCTTTCAAAATCATGAAGCATAATTCCATCGTTTACGAATTTGACCGCTGGCCTGAGCTGGGCGAGTCCATAGAAATTTGTCCGGGCATTCGATGGTTGCGTATGCCCTTGCCGTTCATGCTTGGTCACATCAATCTTTGGCTGCTGGAAGATGGTGATAAATGGACCATCGTTGATACCGGCCTGTTTACTCAAACCACTCGCGACCACTGGGAAAAGGTATTCCTTGAGCAGATGGCTGGCAGATCCGTTGGCAGAGTGCTGGTGACCCATCTGCACCCTGATCACGTAGGTTGTGCCGGTTGGTTAAAGGAGCGCTTTGCTGCGCCGTTGTGGATGAGTCGCGCAGAATACTTGCTCTGTCGTATCCTTGTGGCAGATACCGGCAAAGGTGCGCCCACCGCTGGAACCAGTTTTTATTCTGCTGCAGGGTTTCCGGGAACTGCCTTGGAGCGCTACGAGAAGACATTTGGCCGGTTCGGCAGCGTTGTGTCACCGCTACCCGAGTCCTATCACCGGATCTCCGATGGCATGGAGTTCATGATTGGCGAGAACCACTGGCGCGTTATCATCGGCCAGGGTCACTCAGTGGAGCATGCCTGTCTGTACTGTGAAAAATTGAACCTGTTGATTTCTGGCGACCAGATATTGCCGACCATTTCGTCGAACGTCAGCGTTTATCCTACCGAGCCGGCAGCCAACCCATTGCACGACTGGTTGGAGTCTTTGCGCATGTTGGCCAAGGTGTTGCCCGAAGACGTGCTGGTGTTGCCAGCTCATGGAAAGCCATTCAGAGGTGCGGGGTTCCGCCTTTCCGAATTGATCCAGGAACATCTGGAGGGTCTGGATAAACTTCGCGAGCTGTGTCGCACCCCGGTGCGTGCCATCGACGCCTTCCCCACATTATTCCGAAGCAGTATTACTGAAAACAACTTGATCATGGCCGCAGGAGAGTCCATTGCCCACCTGAACTACCTGCTGGAATCGGGTGATATAGAGAGTTTCCTGGATCAATCTGGTACGCGCTGGTACCAGAAAAAGTAGTTCAACCATTCCGGCCGGTAAACCGCCTCTTGCAACCGGGTTCGACGTCCGGGCTTGCCGTAACCCCCAAGCGAAAACCTCTTGCTGTCAGTGGGAATGTCGAACTGCGTGGCCTCTGTGGACCAGGCTATGGATGATAGTACCGATAATCACAGCCTGCAGTATTAGAACGGATTGCTCGCCGGCCAGTGGCATTAAACGGTCACTGAACACAAAGCCGAGCACGGTTGCCGCTGCCATGCCTAGCAGTGTCAACCATGCGGTGCGGCTACCCAACGCCGGTTGGACGATCAACCACAACATCAAACCCACACCGAAGCGATGCAGGACGATTGCCAGCCCCAAGCCATTCCCTGAACCTGACTCGCCGCCCGCAAGGCCTGCACCGTCCAACATTGCGTGTAGCAACAGACCCACCAAAGCGAATGCAAGGCTGGCAAGGTGGAGTGTTTCAGCTGCACGGCGCACGAGAAACTCCAACACACCAGGTAACAGGTAGCCGGCCAGGACAAGGAACAGAGACATCCAACCCATCGCCTCGAGCGTTTCCGGAAGCAGCAGGACAATGACTAACACAATCAGTACAACAACAATTACCTGGTCAATGGTCTTGGCCAGCTGTCCCCCACGGGATAGCCAGAGAAACAACATTGGACCGGCAAAAGTTGTGATCAGGGAAAGCAGCAGCACAATGGCGCCAGAACTTCAATCAGGGGTGAGCATACTACCACAGGCAAATGATGCCGCCTTTGCCGGCAGTGTCATGATTGATAGAATGGGATAATTCCAGTCACCAAACGGCCCTTGTGGACACCTCAACCATCGAATCCATCATTGCTGAATGCAACGCAGCTCACGCTGCAGATCATGATTTACGGGATTTGCTCGCCGTGGTCGCTGAACGTAACGGATGTGCGCCCAATCTGCAGGATCTCGAATTGGCGACACGGTTCGTCTGCTCATATATCGATCAGGCACCCTACATGATGAAAGTGGCGTGGACGGCGGCCGGAAATATAGGTCTGGAAAACGAAATGGAGCAGATATTGGGTGTAGTCCAATCTTATTGGGAGCAGGATGACGATATCATTCCCGACAAGCTCGGAGTCATCGGATTGCTGGATGATGCCTATTGTTCTTTGTGCACCTTTCAAGCAATTTCCGATCACTTCCAGCTACAAACGGGCAAATACCTGTTCCCGGATGACCTGAGTGCAGCCAATCGCATCATGCGCCGAATTATCGGCGAACCTTATGCTTCCGAACTGGATAAGTTGGTGCTCAATACGATGCGCGAGTCTCGGGCAGTAGAATCCATGAAACGTCTGTCCAGTGCTGAGAAGCAGTTGAATTTTTCCCGCCAAAGTACGATCTGGAATCATGGGCCCGCGGGCGATCTGGGCGTCAGTGCGCTGGCCGGTATCGGACTGCTGGCAGAATAGAAAGGTCGATCGGCAGCCACGTCGTTTAGAGGCAAGCAAACGCATCCCGGGTTAGGTTTTCTGAACCTGATGCAGTCACTACCACATTGTCTTCGATCCGGATTCCACCGTAAGGCATAAGCTTTTCTACCCGATCTCAGTTGATTGCCTGGGCATCACCTTTTTCTTTCCACCCGGCCAACAATGCGGGAATGAAATACAGACCGGGTTCAATGGTTAAAACGTTACCTTCCTCCAACTCACGCGTTAATCGCAAATAGGGATGTCCCTCGGGCCTTTCCAGATGCTGCCCCTGGTTATCAACAAGCCCCGCTACATCGTGAGTCTGCAAACCGATAAAGTGTCCCAGGCCGTGTGGGAAAAATACACTGCTGAGCCCGCTGGCTACTGCATCTTCGGCGGGCAAACGGGTAATACCAACCTGGTGCAGCAAATGGGCAATCTGGTGGTGCGCCTTGAGGTGCAGCGCGGGGTAGGATAACCCTGCTCTT
>JBGTHE010000025.1:0-3428 GCA_041746335.1 Lysobacterales bacterium
AAGAAGATTTGCTGACCGAAATTATCGGTGCGGACAATGAATTTGCCGCTGACAGCAGCGCTGGCCCGGGCACCACCACCGCCTCGGCTGCAAAAGCCAAGCCCAAAGCCGACCCCCATGCGCTTTCCGTAGAATCCGGCAAAGATGAAGCCCTGGAACCAGAAATCCAGGGGTTGGGTGAACGAACCGCGGAAGACCGTCAGTACGAAAAAGACATCAACGCAACTAATCAACGGGCCGCCGATGACACCACTTCACCGGATATTGACGGCTGATTTAAGCAGCCAGAAAAGCCCCGCCCAGCATCAGCCATTATTTGTACCTTCAATGCTGACGCAGTTTTTTCAATTCCTGCCTGGCCCCGGTTCTAAGTTTTTCGGCCTTCTGCTCTTCAGCTTTGCGGCGCCGAACTTCTTTCGGGTCGGCCAGTAAAGGTCGATAAATTTCCACGCGATCGCCAGCCTGTAATCGATAGTCCAGGCTGACCTTGCGACTGAAAATACCTACCTTGGGTTGTTCTTCGATACCGGGGAACATGCTTCGAATGCCCGAAAGGACGATTGCCTCAGCCACCGTAGTTCCCGCCGCGACACTGACTTTGGCAATGACCTGTCGCTGCGGCAAAGCATAGGCCACTTCAACTTCAATCAGTTCCATAAACTTCCTCGGCCCGCAGGCAAAAGTCGTTCACCAGTCTGTCTGCCACAGTGGCAAAACCATGTTGAAACGCTGCTGACAGCAGGCCACTGCCAAAATCAAACTTGAGTTGCAGCAGAATTTTGCTGCCGGCAGAACCCAATGGCTCAAAACGCCACTCACCGGAAAGCTGCTGGAACGGGCCTTCCAATAATTCCATGCTCAGCTTTTTACCCGGCAGCAGTTCGTTGCGGGTCGTGAATGATTGGCGCAAACCGGCGATCGAAATATCCAGGCTTGCCACCTGCCAGTCTTCCCCGCTGTCGATCAGGCGCGAGGCCGTACACCAGCTGAGGAACTGCGGATAGCTGGCCACATCTGCTACCAGTTGGTACATCTGAGTTGCCGGAAAAAGCACCAGCGCCGTGCGGGTAATTTCCATGATCCGTCAAGAAGCTTCCAGAACGGGAGGGTCAGCAGCATAGCATGTGGTCCGGCAGCCCAAGTAGAATAGACTCGACATGAATGACAAGAAACCAACCGGACAGAAAACCATCGCCCTGAACAAGCGTGCGCGTTATGAGTACGCTATTGAAGAGCGCATGGAAGCCGGGCTGGCGTTGGAAGGCTGGGAAGTCAAATCCCTGCGTGACGGGCGCATCCAGTTTGCGGACAGTTACGTGCTATTGAAAAACAACGAAGCTTATTTGTTTGGCACAACCATCACGCCCATGCCCACTGCATCCACGCATATCTCACCGGACCCCATGCGGACGCGCAAACTGCTGCTGCACCGGCGCCAGATAGACGAGCTGATTGGCGCCGTGGACCGCAAAGGTTATACGGTAGTGCCCACGGCCATGTACTGGTCAAAAGGCAAGGTCAAAGTGGAGATCGGCATGGCCAAAGGTAAGAAAGAATACGACAAACGCAAAGTTGAGAAAGACCGCGACTGGGACCGAGAGAAAGGGCGCTTGATGAAACATCGAAATAAATAGGAGAGCCGCATGATTAAGATCGCCGATCGGATCGTTGAAAAATTGTCTCCTTCTTTGCTTGATCCGTTTGGTCTGGGCAGAGCTTCCTGGAAATTCATACAGGACAGCATTCGGCATCCCGACAAGCTGCTTGCGCGCAACCTCGCCCTGGTTGCCGATCAGCTGGAACTGGCGAGTTACACGGTCAATCGGGCGCTGGGCAAACCCACTGAAGTTCTGGCAAAGCCGCCGGCCGGTGATCGCCGTTTCGCTGCTTCTCAATGGAACGAATCGCTCTACTTCGATGTGATCAAGCAGAGCTATCTGATGGCTTCGAAACATTTGATGGCCGCAGTCAGTGATGATGACCTGGGCAAGCGGGATAAACACACGCTGGAGTTTTTCACCAAGCAGGCGCTTGATGCACTATCGCCCAGTAACTTTGTCCTGACCAACCCGGAAGTGCTGGATGCCACGGTCAAGAGCAAGGGCATGAACCTGGTTAACGGCATGAAAAACCTGACCGCCGATCTGGTCAAGGGCAAAGGCAAACTCAAAATCAGCATGGTGGATGAAAGCAAGTTTGAAGTGGGCAAGAACCTCGCCACCACTCCGGGCAAGGTGGTTTATGAAAATGAGCTGATGCAGCTGATCCAGTATTCGCCCACCACCGCAAAAGTGTACACCAGGCCTCTGTTGATCTTTCCTCCGTGGATCAACAAGTTTTACATACTCGAACTGGGGCCCAAGAATTCGTTTATTCAGTGGATGGTGGAAAAAGGTTACACCGTGTTTGTGGTTTCCTGGGTGAATCCAGATTCCGAACAAGGCAAAAAGACTTTTGAGGACTACCTCAATCTCGGCATTTACGCGGCGCTGGATGCGGTCGAGCAGGCAACGGGTGTCAGCGAGATCAACACCATCGGCTATTGCATCGGCGGCACCCTGCTGGCCAGCGCCCTTGCCATCAATGCAGAAACCGGCGACCAGCGGATCAAGAGCGCTACGTTTTTTACCGCTCAGGTGGATTTCAGCGAAGCTGGTGATCTGCTGGTGTTCATCAGCGACAAGCAGCTGGATCAGCTGGAAAAGCGCATGAGCAAAAAGGGTTATCTCGAAGCCAAAGACATGTCGGCCAGCTTCAACATGCTGCGCGCCAATGACCTGATCTGGAGTTTCGTGGTCAACAACTACCTGCTGGGGCAATCACCTAAAGCGTTTGATCTGTTGTACTGGAACGGCGATTCCACCCGCATGCCCATGGCAATGCATATTTATTACCTGCGGCAGATGTATCTGAATAATCGTTTGGTTGAACCCGGCACCCTGATCATGAATGACGTGCCGGTTGATTTGCGAAACATCAAAATTCCGATTTACCTGCAGGCAGGTAAGGAAGATCACATCGCGCCGTATAACTCGGTATACAAGGCGACCCAGCTTTACTCCGGCCCGGTGACTTTTATGCTGGCGGGTTCAGGACATATCGCAGGTGTGGTCAACCCACCTTCGGCCAACAAGTATTACTTTTACACCAATCCCGAAACGCCTGAAAAGGTGGAAGACTGGATCGCGAATGCTGAGCACCATCCCGGCTCCTGGTGGCCGCATTGGCACAACTGGCTATATCGGAAGTCGGGAAAAAAAGTTGCCGCCCGTATTCCCGGCAAAGGCGGTCTGCCCGTGATTGAAGATGCACCCGGCCGTTATGTCAAAATGAAGTAGGAAGGTTTGTTTATAACGTCATTCACGCCCTTGGAGCCTATTAATCCCGTCATCCCGGCCCCCGAGCCCATTAATTCCGTCATTCACGGC
>JBGTHE010000026.1:0-3993 GCA_041746335.1 Lysobacterales bacterium
TTTTGTCGTTACGCGAACAGCTCTCCGCTATGCAGGAACCGGCGCTGGAGCTGCCTTACCTTTGATCTGTTCATTTGAGTAAGCTCGAGCAATTCGCCCAGGAATTTTCAGAGCACGCCAATCAAAAATCCCTGGTAAAAAAGTGTGATTTTGCTTGGTCGTCAATAATGAGGCGGAAGCTCATGTTGATGAGCAACAGCGGCTTCGTCCCCTCCTCCGTCCAGATCATCCAGTTTGGTCAGCAGATCAGACAATCGCTGCTGCATCAGCCGGATTTCGTGGTCCTGACGTGCGATGACGGCATTGAGCTGTTCAACTTCGTCATCCAGAAAAGCGAGCCGGCTTTCCAGCTCATCGATGCGTATTGAATCCGCGTCAGTCATGGCATTTGATTCAATCACTCGGCTTCGTCGTCGGGGGTGACAGCCTGCGTTGGCGGCTCCCATAACTCCACGCGGTTACCGTCTGGATCAATAAACCAGCCAAAGCGGCCGTAATCCTGGTCTTCGCGATCCGGCAGAACTTCTGCACCACCCAGCGCCACCCGACGCAAAGCCTTGTCCAGGTTATCCACCACCAGATTGAACATGAAGGCCTGTTTTTGCTCGCCAAAGTACTCGGTAGCCTGCGGAAAAATACTCCACACGGTAAAAGCATGCTCCGGCATATCGAAAGCGGCGAAACTGGTGCCGTGCGTAGTGCCCCAGGACTCCATGTTCAGCCCGAGGTAACGCGAATACCAGGCGCTCAGGGCTGCCGGATCGGGCGAGCGGAAAAAAAGCCCACCTACACCCAATGCGCGTCCTTCCGTTTCATTGATGTCCTTACTCATGCCATCACGCTTCCTCGTTATCAGCCAGCGCTCTAAGTTCTGAAGGCAGACTGCAGCAATAATTGCAGATGCGCCCAGGAGCTTTGATCGGCCAATGCGTCATAGCGCAGCGGCATGTTGAACTGCTGCCCCTTGGCGGTTGCTTCGGGATTACTGAAACCGTGCAAGGCGCCCGGTAGATTGATGAACTGGTAGTCAGCGCCGGTCTTCTCCATTTCTGCCTTGAACGCTTTGATCGCCTCAGCTGGAATGAAACTGTCGTCCTCACCGTTGTAGGCCACGATTCGGGCTGTAACATCGCCGCCTTCTCCAGTCGGCGCAATAGCCAAAGGCAGGCTGCCGTGAAACGAAGCAACGACATCCAGATCCAGGCCATAACGGGCCATGTGCAAAACGATACCACCACCCATGCAGTAACCTATTGCTGCGGTGCGATTTTCATCGACAGTGGCGTGGTTTTTCAGCAACTCGAGTGCGGCGGAAAAACGCGCCCGGCACTCCGGCAGGTCGGCCAACAATTGGGTCATCAGTTGACCCGCCTCGTCGCGGTCGGCTGCCACCTTGCCCTCGCCGTACAGATCGATCGCCAGCGCGGTATAACCCAGCTCGGCCAGCATTTCGGCACGGTTGCGCGCGTAATCGTTCAGGCCCCAGAACTCATGGACTACCAATACGCCCGGCCGCCTACCCGTCACTTCATCATCCCAGGTCAGGAAGGCTTTCATGCGGAGTGAGCCTGCATGGTAGGAAACTTCGCGGGTTTGAATATCACTCATGGTTCTGCACAAATCCTTTGTCTTGAATGGTTGATTCCGGAACACACCGCATCATTCATCGATGAATGAGCGAAGCTGCCCTATTCTAACCTCATGCAGCAAGCTGGGTGAAAGCCCGAAAGCGGGCTGATGGGCGCTTGATTGCGCTTGCGTTGCGAGCGGTTTGTCCCCAAATTAAAATGCACGTTCAACAGGAATAAAGCAATGAGCAACACCATGAACGACCCAAGAAGCAGGCAGGAAATCCAAATGCAGGCCGCTGGAATGTATCGGGAAGAAGTATTTACCGACAACACAGTGGGCACCATCAGGCGCCTCACACCGGTTACCCGTACAGGCGAGCCGGACACCAGCCGCGCAGAAACTTTTGTGGGCAGCACGCAGGTGATGACACAGGCTGGCCCCTTGCCGCTGAATTTCGAAATTGAAGCCAGTAATTTATCTGATGCGATTGCCGGTTTTGGTGCAGCAGCCACAGAAGCCTTTGAGCAAACCATGGAAGAGCTGCGTGAATTGCAACGCCAGCAGGCTTCGTCCATTGTTGTGCCGGGCGGCATGGGTGGTGGTGGGCTGGGTGGCGGATTTGGTGGTGGCTTGGGCGGGGGCCTGGGTGGTGGCAAGGGAGGTGGTAAGATTCGGATACCCTGATCTCACGAGGAATGCCCGCCATGCGATTGTTGAAAAAATTTTTCGTCGCGGGTTTGTTGATACTGAGCAGTGCCGCTGCCGCTACCACTGCTGCAGCGCAAGACATGATCTGGCGGCAAGTGGATCCGGAAAATCTGGTATTTGTCGAGCTGCTTGATGGCCCATTTGTCATCGAACTCAATCCCTTATTCGCCCCTAAAACTGTCGAGCAGTTCCGCCAACTGGTGGCGGATCGTTTTTACGATGGCCTGAGCTTTTATCGGGTGATTGATGGTTTTGTTGCCCAGGGTGGCGATGGCAGTGACTTGGGCGAACTCAGCAACATACCCGAGCTGAAAGCCGAGTTCGATATTCCATGGAATGATGAGTTTGTCTTCACGCCGGTGCAGAAGCAGGACCTGTTCGCTGATGAAACTGGCTTTATGGACGCGTTTCCGATAGCGCGAAACACCAAAGACGGCAAAGCATGGCTCAGTCATTGCCCCGGCATGATCGCCATGGCCCGAGGTGAAGGCGCCGACACCAGCCGCACGGATTTTTATATTGTGATCGGGCAGGCTCCTCGTTACCTCGATCGCAATATGAATGTGTTCGGGCGCGTGATTGAGGGCATGGATGTGGTGCAACGAATCCAACGAGGGGCGACCGATGCCAATGGCATCATCAGCTCAGATACCGACCGCAGCCGCATCCGCAGCATGCGCCTCGGCAGTGAAGCGCCTGAGCAGATTAAGGGCCTGGTGATGGACAGCACCAGCAAGCCGTTCAAGGCGATGCTGGAAGACCGGCGCAAACGCAAGCACAAGTTTTTCGTCAACAAGCCACCTGAAATGCTGGACGTGTGCCAAATTCCCAACGGCGGCAAAACGACCAAGTAAACCACCCCGCTATCGGAGCGTACCTTGGCAACTGGGGCGCGCTCAAACATCACGCTGCCAAAAACCACTCCAGCATCTGTTGACGTTGTTTCTCATTGGGTAGAGGCGAGCGCAAAACCGCCATGTTTTCTGACAGGTGATCCGGATTGGACGTGGCGGGAATGGCGCAGGTCACTGCCGGGTGGGAAATGATCCAGGCCAGGAAAATCTGCGCCCAGCTGGTGCATTGCAGCTCCGCAGCCTGGGGAGGTAAGGGCCTATTCCGGACCTGTTGAAACAGCGCGCCACCCGCAAACGGTCGATTGATAACCACTGCCTTGCCGTATTCCTGGGCGAGGGGCAGTAATTGTTCTTCCGCTTCACGATCGGCCATGTTGTAGGTGAACTGCAAAATATCAAAGGGCTGATTGCGAATGACATCTGCCATCTCGCCGTGACGACGGCCGTGCGAGGTTGATATCCCCAGGTAACGCAATTTGCCGCTCTCCCGCCACTGCTGCATCCAGGGCAGATGGTTCTGCCAATCGACCATGTTATGCACGTGTAGCAGGTCAAACTGCTGCAATCCCCAAAGCTCCAGCGCCTGCTGCATCTGCGACTCCCCAAGGCTGGCTCCCGGTATCCAGACTTTGGTAGCTGAAAACGCTTCAATGGTTTTATTCAGCTCGCGCAAAGCGGAGCCAATTACTTCTTGCGCATGCCCATACATGGGTGAAGAATCGATCATGCCGCCACCCGCATCCAGGAATTGCCGGACAACCTCTGTACTTCGTTGCCTCCCATTTTGATCGCCAGGTGGCACGTCAAAAGTTAACCAGCTGCCCAAACCGATGGCAGGGATCTGCTCACCACTGGCCGG
>JBGTHE010000027.1:0-2914 GCA_041746335.1 Lysobacterales bacterium
GTGGCCTCGATGCGTTGCCAGAACTGGTCTGTTTTGAAGCCCTGGAACAAGGCAATACCAGTCCGGTTGGTGAGCCCGGCCATTACCGGCGAAACGCCACCGACATGAAACATCGGCAGTTCAATCAGAATGACATCATCAGCCGTCATATAACCGTAAGTGGCTTGCCCGGTAGACCACATGTGCAGATACGGGCACATCACGCCCTTCGATGGCCCAGTGGTTCCGGAAGTGAAAATGATCATCTGCAAATCCCACTGGTTTACTGGTGCCGGTGCGGTAAGTGGTTGCAGAGAGGTTTCCAGATTGGTGCTGTGCACAGGTACCCGGTGTCGCACCAGCGGCTGGTTCGGGTTAGGAATTTCACCGACGCATAACACCCGGTCCAACGGCGACTCATCTAGAATATCCAGGCGCTCCAGCAGCTGCGGGTGCAGGATCATGACCCTGGCAGTGGACTCTTTGATGGAGTGCAACAAAATGGAACCGCGGTAATCCACGTTGAGCGGAACGAATACGGCGCCCAGATAATTCAGCCCAAACCAGCTGCGAATCATGTCCGGTCCGCTGGGAAGCCAGGCCAACACGAAATCACCGGCCGCAATCCCCTGTTCAGCAAACAGGGCAGCCGTGCTGCGCACCTTATCCAGGGTCTGTTGACAGGTCCAGGTTTCGCCAGATTCGAACTCGAACTGCTTCCTGTTCGGGGTTTCAGCCGCATTGCGCTCCAACAGAAACGGCAATACAGAATCTTCGCGGGTGGGCCGCCCGGGCTTGATCCAGTAGGGATGAGTTTCTGTGTGTTGCGTTGCTGACATGGTCGACACCGGAGTTTTTTAGCAATCTATAAATTGGGACAAAATTCCATTGGATTGATTTCTGATGCACCTGCTCTCAATCAGAATCACACGACTCGTTAATTACAACGATGGACAGTATGCGGGCCACCTATCACAGGTTATTTTTTGTACAAAGGTTTCGCTTCGGCGGGATCGAGATATTCCCGCAATTCAGTGATGCGGCCATTCTCGACTTTACAGATGGCACAGGCGTGCAGCGCGAATGCTTCGCCGGTGGGCAGGGTGCCGCGCAAAATATGTTCCTGCAGGAAGCCATCGGGCAACGCAACGCGCACTTGCACGTCGTAATTAAGATTGTTCAGCCTGCTGTGCATCCAGTGCATGGACTTGATGTTGTCCTCCACAGACTGGAGTTTATTGTCGAAGTTGTGCCAGATGCGGGCGTCGGGCGCATAACAGGCCCGCACTCCGTCTGCATCGGCGATGTTCAGTGCGGCCATGAAGCGTTCGGCTACTGCGAGGGCGTCATTGGGCTGGTTCATTAGTGCTTCCTGTTCGGGTTACGTTTTTCACAGCCAGATTTAACGCGAAGCGAGCTCGATATTCAAGCTTGCTCAATAAGACTGAGCTTGCGTGGGCTTCGCGGAAGCTTCTACGCTAGCTTCGACCGGCCCTGCAGCCCGCTTGTGTCACTTCAGGGGACGCCGTGAATCCATCCCTGGAGGCTTGGATGAAACATCCCTGTTTCATACACCCCTGAAGCAACACAACCGGACTTTGGGCCTGATGCGCTAGAAGCTCAAATGTTGGGCTTGCGGTAGCAGAGCGTAGAGGGGAAGTGTGCGTCAGGCAGATTTCGGAATGAACGAACCAGGCGATTGAATCAAATCAAAGCCTAGTTTTTTTAAAGTCCTCGCCAGGTTAGCGTGACGCAGCCCTTAAGCTACATGCAACCAAAGCTACTAAACAAACCCTGAAATACCTTTAAGTGATATATGCGCGGGGAAGGACCCATCGAAGAGAAATGGCAGGAAGCACATTCAACTTGCATAATTGAACCTTTAATGATTAGCATGGCAGCAGATTCAATTTAGGAGAACCGCGATGACCCAAACGACCGATCCCCGTCTGGCAGTGATGCTGGACAAAGCCGAAATTCATGATGTTCTGATGCGGTATGGTCGCGGAGTTGACCGCGCGGACGAGGAATTCCTGAAATCCTGCTACCATCCCGATGCCATCGAAGAGCACGGTAGCGCTTATTTGGGGCCAGCCTTCGCTTATATCGAAGGTGCAGTGCAGCGGATACGGCAGATGGGCGTCATGGCCCATTACGTTTGTAATGTGCACGTGGATATTGGCGGTGACCTCGGGCCAGACCTGGCTTATGCCGAGTCCTATGTGCTTACTTTTGCGCGCTTCAAACGTGGCGAAGAAAGCTGGGACACACTCACAGGCGGCCGCATCGTCGATAAATTTGAAAGACGCGACGGTGCCTGGAAAATTGCACACCGCAAGATGACCTTTGACTGGAATCGCGATATGCCGACCAACGAGGGCTGGTGTCTGGGCACGTTTAATCCCGCTGATCCCAGGATGAGCTTTGGCCGCAAAGACCGCGATGACCTTGCTTTCCGGCGTTTCTGAAAAAATGCAATGACGTCCTGCGAGTTCCACTCGCGAGAAACCAGGAAACTCAGGACACCAGTTTCTCCAACCACTCCGGGAAGGCTTCACGGTTTTTGGCCATGGTGATCAGGCTGGTATCCACGTAATCTCGCCAGCGGCAGATTTTGCCGTCACGGAATTCGAAAACACCCATGTACGGCGTCCTGATGTGATTGCCGTCGGCATCGATGTAATCGTCGATGCCTTCTACCATCAGTAAATCGCCGTTACTGGCATGATTGGCAATGCGCCATTTGATGTCCTTCTGGCCGTGGCCGAATTTGTTCAGAAAGCGGCGCACCCAATCCTTGCCCACCAGCGGACGTTGCCCAACCAGGTAGTGATATTCCACATCGTCGGTTAAACACTCCAGAACGCCATCAACATCAAGCTCTTTCCAGGCATCAATTACCTGTTGGACACGTTGCAACTGCTGATTCATGGAA
>JBGTHE010000028.1:0-10111 GCA_041746335.1 Lysobacterales bacterium
CACGAAGCCATCGCCCTTCACCACGCGAAAGGCAAACTGATCTCGGTAGAGGTAGTAACCGGGTTGCGCGGTGAAGCGCACCAGAGCCTTTTCTGCACTCAGGCCTATGGCCTCATAGGTAAATGCTTGGTCGGCTTCCAATGCGGGTTCATCAGCCTGGCCTGCTGCCCAGTCAGAGCCAGCATTTTGACCCGACAGCGGACTGTCCGGGCTTTGCACTGCCGCATTCAATTCACTCAGAGCGCTGGATGTTGCAACAGGTGCGTCGTCCATCGGCGCCGCATTATCTGCGCCCGGCAATCCGGGCAGATCTTTGCCAACCAGATCATCGGCCGCCATAGGGGGCAGGCCTACCAATACCACCTGCTCGGTGGGTGGATAGCACAGCACGTCCTGCAAGCAACCCTGCGAGCGGACCCGCACCTGGAAACCATTTAAATGATCAGGTACCTGCAGCAAGGGAATGTTTACGGTGATCTTGCCGGTGTACTTTTCGACCTCTTCGCCCAGCAGCTCATCAAAGGAAGTCTTGCCCCGGGGTAAACGTGCCTGGCCCAATTCCACGCCGGGGGTGCCTGCGCTGAAAGCAAGGAAGCGATTGTTGTAAAGGTAATAATCCGGAGCGATATCCCAGCTGAGCTCAATCTGTTGCCGATCGGGAGCAGTAGCGGAGATGATGAAAACGTCGCCGTATTCTTTGACGTCCTCGGGTTCGATCGCAGCAACGAATGAGCTTGCCGTGGCTAGCGTTAACAGCATCAGCATAGCCAGCGAAAGATTTTTGATGAATCTGCCTGTCATTATTATTCCGTCAGTTCAGCAACCAGGGTCTGCAGGTGTTCAGCGTTGTGGTCTGCATCTTAAAAGCGACTTGAGCAGCGGCCTGGCAAGCCCTTGCCAGCGTTCAGCAGAACCCATGTTAGCCCGGTTGCCTTGAGCTTGCGTGGAGTAGACCGGATTTCCAGCGGTAAATTCCTGCTTCCCCATATCCGCTCGATAGTTAATGGCGAATTCTACCGGAAAACGCCGTCTGGCCTTCGTTCACCCACCGCCTGGTGCAAGACGTTCCGGGGTGATTTCAGCAAACCTCGTCCATACTGTTATATTCCCGGGATCTGCTGTTGCTGTTGCCGTTGCTGTTTGAGTACTGCAAGGGAGACCGTTATGCTGCGCAAAATTGCCGCCGTGTTACTGGGCGTGCTGGCGTCTGTCGCCACCGTGATGCTGATCGAGTGGATCAGCCATCAGGTTTATCCACTGCCGCCGGGGATGGACTTCAATGATCCGGAAAAGGTTCGCGTGTATGCATCCAGCCTACCACTGGGTGCGTTCCTCGCGGTTTTGCTGGGCTGGATGATGGGAACCATGGTTGGCGGCATAACGGCATGCCAGGTTGCCCGGGAAAAACCCGTCGTCTTTGCCTCTATCATCGGAGCCGTCATGCTGGCCGCAACGGTTGCCAACCTGGTCATGATTCCGCATCCCACCTGGTTTTCTATTGCCGCCATAGTGGTAATTGCGGCCGGGACCTTGCTTGCCATTCGCTGGGTTTCTTCCACAGGGGCTGTTTCCAGGGCTTTTTAGCCCCATGTAGGAGACTCCTTGGAGCCGATAATCATTCGCTTGATCGCTCTCGTGCTTCTTTGATCGCTCCCGTGCTGATCGCTCCCGTGCTGATCGCTCCCGTGCTGATCGCTCCCGTGCATCCTGCACTCCGCGATCTGTGAACATCCCTGTTCCAAAAGCTCGCTCCTACAGGTCGCCAAGCCTATCAATCACCTCGAATTTGTCAGGCCTGGGAAATATTTGTTCATTGTGGGATTAAAACCTTTTTGCCAGCGTATGTAGAATAAGGCAAACACCGGAGTACCCATGATTGACGACCTGCATGAGCAGATCACCAGCCTGCGGCGCTACGCCTATGTACTGTGTCGCAACCACGCGGATGCGGATGACCTGGTGCAGGAGGCTTTGCTCAAGGCCATTGCCTCGGCGCACACCTACAAACCGGGCAGGGACCTGCGCAGCTGGCTGTTCAGTATCCTGCACAACACCTTTGTATCGCACACACGCCAGTACGCTCGCCGCGCGCGAGCGGCGCGATTCCTCGACAGCACACTGAGGGAAGCTGGGGTTAAGCCGGCACAGGAAGCGAAGGTGGAAGTCCGCGATACCTTGAACATGCTCAGCCGCCTGAGTCCGGATCAACAGGCTGTGCTGGTTCTGGTTGCTGTTGAAGGGATGAGCTATGCAGAAGCTGCCGAGGCTCTCGAAATACCCATGGGCACCCTGATGTCGCGGCTGGCTCGCGGTCGTGAGGAATTGCGCGGATTGGTCACTGATGGCAGCACAAGCCGACTCAAGGCTGTGAGGTAATTCATGAGCAAGGAAATGGACCTGGAATTGCAGTTACATGCCTATGTAGATGGCGATCTCGATGAAGCCGCCATGTTGAAGGTGGAAGACTACCTGCGTAAGAACCCGGAAGCAGCACAGAAAATACAGTCCTACCTGAAACAAAAGGACGATATGCGCAGCTTCGCGCAGCGTGAAGTAGGGTCCGATGATGCGCCGGATGCCTACCGCCTGGGCAAAAAACTCGCTCAACGGCTGCA
Source organism: Lysobacterales bacterium (assembly GCA_041746335.1). GTDB lineage: Bacteria > Pseudomonadota > Gammaproteobacteria > Xanthomonadales > SZUA-36 > JAWXBM01. Next base: position 2,616 of record JBGTHE010000028.1, read on the forward strand.
TCCCAGACCGCCCCTACGGGGCAAGCGTACCCTGGCCATGGCATTTCTGTTCGTAGCAGGCTGGCTGGGCCACACCCTGTATTTACCATGGGTGAGCGGACCCAGTTTTACCGACGAGGTGGTTCAGGCGCATTTGTTCAGCAGCTCTGATCCCAGTGAATTGCTTCCTCTGTCACCGGAACGCGTGTCACGACTGTTTGCCCGTATCGGTGAAATGGAAAGGCTACCCGATCTTCGTCATCTCGGCTTCGAGCCTATCGGAGCACAATTGCTACCCAGCGATGATGGCATGGTCCTGCATATCCCCTATCGCAATGCCAAAGGCCTGATCGTCTCCTATTTTCTCCTGCACGAGCCTGAGGAAGACGAAATCGCCCCTCACATACTTCACAGCGAGGGCATCACCATGGCTTACTGGCAACATGAGCACTCCCGCTTCGCAGTCGCTGCTCCCTTGCCAGACGAGCAGCTGAGCCAGATTGTTGATCACCTTGAAGAGAGCGCGATCGGTTTCTAGGACGTTTCTGACTAAGTCAGACTTTTCTTCGGGATTAATTTCCTTCCCCCGACGTATATCGGTTAACAAGCCGGCTGCGCCTGTGCAGCGGCCTTCTGATGAATCTGGGAGGAAAAATGAGCATGCCCGCTGCGGCCTACCGTCTCGTCTTACTCGCCATCTGTGCTGTCGCGCCAGCGCTGCAAGGGGATTGGATTACCGAATCAGAATTACACGAATCCTGCGATGCGTTTGTGAGCCAACCCAACAGCCCGGAAGGTTCCAGTTGTCTGGCTTTTGTGCAGGGCTTTCTGATCGGCGCAGAGCACCTGAACCCTGCGGTTGACGCCAGCGGCAACATTCCCGGTGAAGAAACTTTCGCGGAGCGGGCCGCTCGCACGAGGCTGAGTACCGCGCAGCTACAACGCATCGAAGGCACGACCATCGCGCCTTATTGTATTGATGAGAGCACACCAGTGGCTGAGCTGCTGGAGGCTATCCGCGATCATCTCGGTAACACCGCACAGGATGCGAGTCTGATCAGTCCGTCGACAATGCAGCAGGCACTCAGCCGAAGCTTTCCCTGCGACGCGTGATGGCTGGCTTCCCGAAACGCGGGCTTAATTCAGCCAGCAGGATGCGGCTGGCTCACGTTCGCCTGCTGGTTGGAGAACACCTGTGAATTCTGCGCTGGTGTTGGTGATGCTGTTGCTGACCCCGCTGGCGGGTGCGCTCGGAATCTATTCGCTGCGCGACCGGCCCAACCTGCGTGAAGGCGTTTCCCTGCTCACCGCTGCGCTGCTGTTTGCTCTGGTGGTATACCTGTTACCACAAGTCAGCGAGGGTCACCGACCTGCGCTTGAATTGTTTGAACTGCTGCCGGGTATCAGCATCGCATTTTCAGCCGAACCTTTGGGAACCGGTTTTGCTCTGGTGGTGGCGGTGCTTTGGTTCATCACCGTGCTGTATGCCATCGGCTACATGCGAGCGCATAACGAGCCACACCAGGGGCGCTTTTATGTATTTTTCGCTTTGGCCATCGCTGCGACCATTGCTGCAGCATTCTCGGCCAACCTGCTGACGCTGTACCTGTTTTATGAAGCACTGACGCTGGCCACTTACCCCCTGGTCACACATGGCGGCAAGGACAAAGACAAGCTGGGCGGGCGCACCTATCTCCGCATCCTGCTGGGCACTTCACTGATATTCCTGCTGCTGGCCATGAGCTGGACCTATGCCGTTACAGGCACTCTGACTTTCACCGAAGGCGGTGTGTTCCTGAAAAACGATGCGCTGCCCGATGGGCTGAGCCCGATGCTGCTGGCACTGCTGTATGCATTATTTATCTTCGGTACCGGCAAGGCAGCGCTGATGCCTTTTCACCGCTGGCTGCCTGCTGCGATGGTAGCCCCAACGCCGGTTTCGGCTTTGTTACATGCAGTGGCCGTGGTCAAGCTCGGTGTGTTTGCGGTGCTCAAGATTACGGTCTACATTTTCGGCCTGGAGGCACTGCGCCGCTATGACGCAGCTTTGCTGATCCAGTACGCCGCGGCAGCAACCTTGCTGCTGGCTGCCTGGCGTGCGCTGCGCGAAGACAACCTCAAGCGCCGCCTGGCCTATTCAACCATCAGCCAGCTGGCTTACATTGTGCTGGCAGCAACCCTGGCCAAGTCCCTTGCGTTGTCAGCAGGCGGCTTATTGATTGCGGCTCACGCCCTGGCCAAGATCACCCTGTTTTTCTGCGCCGGCATGATTCTGGTATCGCTGCACAAAACGAGCGTGTCTGAGTTGAACGGTGTTGGGCGCCGAATGCCCATTACCCTCACCGCCTGGTTCGTCGCCAGCCTGTGCATCATCGGCCTGCCACTCACCGGGGGCTTCTGGAGCAAGTGGTATCTGGCCCAGGGTGCACTGGATGCAGGCCAGCCACTGATGCTGGGAGTGATTTTGCTTGGCTCCCTGCTGGCCATGGGCTATCTGTTACCTCCGGTAGTACGTGCCTTCTACCCGGCCAAGGGTTGGTCCGAGGCGGCAGCGCACCCACCACCGCGACCGTCCGGTGTTGCTGAGGCTCCGCGCAGCTCCTTACTGGCGCTGGTCAGCACTGCCACGCTGAGCGTGCTGTTGTTTTTCACCGCCCAGCCCATGCTCCGCTTCCTGTCCGGGTTCAGCTCCTGAAATGACGGCCCAAGGGGAAAAGAGTGTGTCACAGAATCCGGCCCATCACGCGCCAAGCCGGGCGGAAGAGCCCTTGTTCTGGGTCAGCCAAAGGGCCGCTCGCACGGTATTGATTGCCCTTCACGCTGTGGCATTTTTTGCCATTCTGATGGAGTGGATCTGGCCCTTTGATCCGAACGCTCACGCCGTTGAACGGGTCCATGCACTGGACTTCACCGCTTCATACGCACTGTACGGATTTTTTGCCTGCGTCATTCTGGTATTGCTGGGTTTGATTCTGCGGCGGCTGGTAATGCGGCCTGAAACCTATTATCCGGACGACGCCGCATGATTGAGAGCCTGCCACTGCAATTGCCCTGGTTCGGCTTTGCCGGCTTACCGCCCGCGTGGCTGTTTTTTGCTGCGGCAGTGCTGGTGGCGCTGTTGCAGAAGGCGGAAATGCCCCGACTGCTGCTGGCAGTTTTGCTGGCGACGCCCGTGTTGGGTGCTCTGAATCTGTTCAGCATGGAGATCGGCACTTCCTGGGTATGGCAAGTGATGGAGCTGGAGCTCGTGCAGTTGCGTGTGGACCGACTGAGTTTCCTCTTTGGCCTGCTGTTCCATCTCGCTGCGCTTTTGGGAGTGATCTACGCACTGCAGGTCAAGGACAGTCAACAGCATGTCGCAGCCCTGGTTTATGCGGGGGGTGCCCTTGGGGCGGTTTTTGCAGGCGACCTGGTTTCGCTGTTTTTCTACTGGGAGGCGATGGCGGTTTCTTCTGCGTTCCTGGTCTGGACCGGACGAAACCAGACTTCCGCCGGCGCCGGGCTGCGCTACCTGACCATGCATCTGTTCTCCGGCGTGCTGTTGCTGGGCGGGGCTGTCATGCATTACCAGAGTACCGGCCAGATCGCTTTTGACTACCTGGGTACAGGAACCCTGGCAGGCGGGCTGATCCTGCTGGCTTTTGGCATCAAGTGCGGATTTCCGCTACTGCACGGCTGGATCATTGATGCCTACCCCAACGCCAGCCCCAGCGGCACCGTGTTCCTCAGCATGTTTACCACCAAAGTTGCCATTTACGCGCTGGCTCGTGGCTTTCCGGGTACCGAATTGCTGGTTCTGATCGGCACCATCATGGCGCTGTTTCCGATTTTCTATGCCGTGATCGAAAACGATCTGCGCCGGGTTCTGGGTTACAGCATGATCAACCAGATCGGCTTCATGGTGGTCGGCGTGGGGGTGGGTACTGAGCTGGCGCTCAATGGCGCGGTGGCTCATGCCTTCAATGAAGTGTTGTTCAAAGGCTTGTTATTCATGAGCATGGGGGCCGTATTACTGCGGGTGGGCCATGTCCTGGGCAGTGACCTCGGTGGCTTGTACCGCTCCATGCCGCGCACTACCGCCTTTTGTATGATTGGTGCCGCTTCGATTTCCGCATTTCCACTGTTTAATGGTTTCATCTCGAAGTCCATGATCATGTCGGCCATGATCGAGCAGGGTTATTCATGGAGCTGGCTGGGTTTGCTGTTTGCCTCGGCCGGCGTATTCCACCATGCCGGCATCAAGATTCCGTATTTCGCCTTCTTTGCGCATGACTCGGGTTTGCGAGTCAGCGAAGCACCACGCAACATGTTGTGGGCGATGGGTGCGGCCGCGGGCCTATGCGTGGTGTTGGGCAGCTGGCCAGCACTGCTGTACGGACTGCTGCCCTGGCCGGTGAGCTACGTGCCCTACACCTATCCCCATGTGATGGTGCAAATCCAGTTGTTGTTGTTTTCTGCGCTGGCCTTCGCCTGGCTGAAACTCGCCGGCATTTATCCACCGGAACTTCGTTCGGTCAATCTCGACTTCGACTGGGTTTACCGCCGCCTGATCCCATCCGCCTACCGTTCCGGCAAGCATGCCCTGGTGCGCCTGTCTGCCAGCCTGTCGCGCAGCGCTCAGTCGTCGGCGCAGAGCTTACGGGAACATTTCACCGCACCGCGCAAGGCACTGGTGCTGCATATGGAAACCGGTGGTGCGGCCGTGCTGGTCGGCGTGGTGCTGGCGGGCTATCTGCTGCTCTATTTACTGTCGGCTGGGGGTAGCGGCTGATATGGACAGATTGCATCAGTGCTGTAGTTCTGATTTTTGGCTGGCCGGAGCCACCCCATGAGCAAGCCTGCAATTTTACGTACAATGCTGACGCTCCTGCTGTTCTTTGTGACCTGGTTGTTATGGTCAGGAATGTATGTACCTTTGCTGCTGCTGCTGGGGGCTGCATCCTGTGTGCTGGTTACCTGGCTGGCCCGGCGCATCGGTTTTTTCGATATCGAGTTATATGTGCTGCACCAGAGCCCGCGCTTGCCGGGTTTCTGGCTGTGGCTGATGAAGGAAATCTTCAAAGCGAATTTTGACGTCGCACGCATCATTCTCAGTCCCCGTCTGCCTGTTCAGCCGCAAATCGTCACCATCGATGCCACTGATCTGCCTGGGCCGAGCCAGGCCACCCTGGCGAACGCAATCACGCTGACACCCGGCACGCTCACGCTGGATATCGACCGCGGCCGGATAGAAGTGCATTGCCTGACCGCCGATTCAGCTGACGAACTGAAGCGGGGGGAAATGGCCCGGCGCGCTGCAAAACTCACAGGAGGCTGACCATGTATTACGTTGCCACCATTGGCATCCTCGTGACCATGGCATTGGCCCTTTGCAGGGCTTTGCTGGGCCCCACCGTTTATGACCGCGTGCTGGCCGTCAACATGTTCGGTACCAAGACGGTGTTACTGCTGTCCATCATCGCTTTCCTCTATGGCCGACCCGATTTCCTGGATCTTGCCCTGGCTTATGCACTGATCAATTTCATCGGGGTGCTGGCGGTGCTGAAGTTTGTTCAGGACTATACCCTCAGGCAGCGGTCTCAGGCGGAGGAACCATGAATCTGGAACTCCTGGCCACTCCGACCAGCTGGGTACTGTTGATCGCTGGCAGTGCTTTCGTATTGATCGGTGGGATCGGCGCCTTGCGGATGCCGGATTTCTACACGCGTATGCACGCCGCCAGCCTGACCGATACCCTGGGTACCATCCTAATCCTGGCCGGTGTGATTGTGCAGGCAGGTGTGTCGCTTGCCGGTGTCAAGTTGCTGGCCATCATGGTGTTCATGCTGCTGACCAGCCCGACGGCAGCTTATGCGCTGGCTAATGCAGCGCGGCTCGACGGACTTGCCCCAACTTTGTCGAAACCAGACCCGGGGGATTCCTGAACCCATGATCACCCTGTTCGGAGTCTTCCTGCTTTGCCTGCTCTTGATCACCGCGATTGCCATCGTGCGTGAACAGAATCTCTTTGCCGCCGTGATGCTGACCAGCATTTTCAGCCTGCAGATGGCCGCCATATTTTTCATACTGGATGCGGCCGATGTGGCACTGACCGAGGCAGCGGTGGGTGCCGGAGTTGCGACCGTGCTGCTGTTAGGCGCACTGGCCCTCACCACTAACCATGAGCAGGAGGTAAAACGGCACAAGGCCATGGCGGTGGTGGTGGCTGCGTTCACTTCGCTGCTGATTATTTTCGCGACTGTCGACATGCCAAGGCTGGGCGATCCAATGGCCCCGGCCCACCAGCATGTCGCCCCATGGTATCTGGCGGAAACTCCGAAGCAGGTTGGCATTCCCAACGTCGTCACCGCCATTCTGGCGAGTTTTCGCGGCTACGACACACTCGGTGAATTGTTTGTCATTTTCACGGCGGGTGTGGGTGTTCTGTTCCTTTTGACCAATAGCCCCAGCTCATCGCCATCGCGTCTGCCCAGCGCGGATGCACAGGGCTTGCGACACCATCTGGTACCGCGCGTAGTGGGCCGCTTACTGGTGCCTTTCATTGTGTTGTTTGGGCTGTATGTTCAGTTTCATGGAGATTTCGGACCCGGGGGGGGATTCCAGGCCGGTGCGCTGATCTGCGCCGGACTGATTCTTTATGCCCTGATCGAGGGCGAAAGCGCCGCACTGCTGGTGGTACCCCGCAGCCTGTTACTGGCATTGATTTCCGGTGGCGCTTTGTTGTATCTCGCCGTGGGGCTGGCAGGACTGCTGCGCGGCGGAAACTTCCTGGATTATTCAGTTCTGCTCAGCGACCCAGTGGCCGGACAGCACCTCGGAATCTTGCTGGTGGAACTCGGTGTGGGCCTCACCGTGACGGGCGTACTGCTCACCATATTCCACGCTTTCGCCGCCCGGGAGCAGCGCAGCTGATGGAAATTTTCGGCCTGTTCAACTACTGGATGTTCGTCATCCTGCTCATGACCGGAATCTACACTGTCATGTCGCGCACCAATCTGATCAAAAAGCTGATCGGCATGTCGATATTCCAGTCCGCCGTGTTCCTGCTGTATATCTCCATGGACAAGGTGGATGGAGGTACTGCTCCCATCCTGCAGCCTGGCGCTGTGGATGTGATTTATTCCAATCCGCTGCCACAAGTACTGATCCTGACAGCGATTGTCGTTGGCATCGCCACACTGTCGCTGGGTCTTGCACTGGTGGTGCGCATTCACGAGGCATACGGCACGATTGAGGAGCATGAAATCCGCGAGCAGGACCGGGTATGAGCATCCTCACACCGCATCTGCCTGTCATGCCGGTCATCCTGCCTTTGCTATTGGCACCCCTGGTCGTGCTGCTGCGGCAGCGCAATCTTGCCTGGGCCGCTACTACGGTAACTTCGCTGTTTGCCCTCGCCATCTCAGTCCATCTGACCGCTCTGGTCAGACAGAGCGGGCCTCTGGTTTACGAAGTCGGCTCCTGGCCAGCGCCCTATGGCATCGAGCTGATGGTCGATTCGTTTTCGGCGCTGCTAT
>JBGTHE010000029.1:0-7863 GCA_041746335.1 Lysobacterales bacterium
GTGACACAAGCGGACTGCAGGGCCGAGCGTAGCTAAGAAGGTATCAGTATCAGCCGAGAAAATGCGGTTTCTAGAGGGCACAAGCTAAAAACAAACCAAGGTACAAAAACCAAACTCTGGATCTCTTCGAAATCGGGACGACGTTTTCCGAAACCGGGAAGAGGAGCACAGTGGTTGAAAGGACGATTTTGAGCAATAGCCCAAATTTCAAGACCTTAGCTGGTTGGCACCGAAAGTGCATATACTGGGCATGGTTGACATACATCGCCCAGAACTCAAACGACAGCGCCAGCGCCGCCAATGGCTTTATGGCGGCATTGGTGCAGCAGCTCTTATCGTGGCCGGATTGGCACTTTCATCCCTGGACGCCGCCGTGCCGCTGGTCCAGCGTAATGAAGTGTGGACCGACACAGTGCGGAGCGGGGAGTTCGTGCGCGAAGTGCGCGGCCCCGGAACGCTCGTGCCCAAGGAAATTCGCTGGATTGCAGCGGACAGCGCCGGGCGCGTCGAACGCATCCTCGTTAAACCCGGTGCACGTGTCGAAGCCGACACCGTGCTCGTTGAGCTGACCAACCCAGAGCTTGTGCAGCAGGCCGAAGAATCAAGCTGGGCGGCAGAGGCAGCAGAGGCCGAGTGGCGCTCACTGGAAGCCGAACTGAATCGCCAACTGCTGGATGCACGTGCGGATCTGGCCGCCGTGCGCGCTGATCATGAGGGCGCGCGACTGCAGGCGGAGGCCGAAGGCGGGTTGTCGGAACAGGGCGTGGTGTCGAAGCTGCAGTTCCGCCAGACGGAGTTGCGAGCCGAACAGCTGGGCATCCGGCAGTCGCTGGAAGAGGAAAGAATCGTGATGTTGCAGGCGTCAATCAAGGCGCAGCTGGCAGCCCGGCAAGCTATGGTCGAGCAAGCCAGGCGCCTCAAGGCGCAACGAGAGCAACAGGTGGCCAACCTCAGCATCCGCGCGGGTATCGCCGGCGTCCTTCAACAGGTGCCAGTGGAAGAAGGCCAGCAGGTTGAATTGGGTGCCAACGTGGCGCGCGTGGCCCGACCCGACGAACTGATCGCTGAGCTGCGCATCGCCGAAACACAGGCACGCGACGTCCAACTGGATCAGATCGTGCGAGTGGATACCCGCAATGGCATCGTACCCGGACGCGTGATTCGCATCGACCCGGCAGTGCAAGGTGGCACAGTGCAAGTGGACGTGGAATTGACGGCCGCATTGCCACAAGGCGCGCGCCCCGACCTGTCGGTGGACGGCACCATCGAAATCGAGCGTTTGAGCGATGTGCTTTTCGTTGGCCGCCCTGCCTACGGACAACCAGAATCGACGCTGACCCTGTTCAAAGTGGCAAAAGATGGCGAGGCAAAGCGGGTTGAAGTCGCTCTGGGACGAGCGTCCGTCAATCTCATCGAGGTCCGCTCCGGCTTGCAGCCAGGGGATCTCGTCGTCCTGTCGGATACTTCGGCATGGAACGAACACGACACGATTCAGCTGGAATGAAAAATCTTCAGGCACTCAACAAGCATCAAGGCAATCCAATGAACGAGGTATGGCAACAATGACTGTGCTGATCCAAATGGCTGACGTCCGCAAGGTTTTCCACGCCGATGAAGTGGAAACACACGCCCTCGCGGGCATCCACATGACCATCGAAAAGGGGGAATACGTGGCGATATCCGGGCCGTCGGGCTGCGGCAAGTCCACGCTGTTGTCGCTGCTCGGCCTGTTGGACACGCCAACTGAAGGGAGTTACAACCTCAACGGAGTGGCCGTGCAGGATATTGGCGTCAACGAACGGTCGCGCATCCGCAATCGCGAGATCGGATTCATATTCCAGGCATTCAATCTGATCGGCGACCTCTCCGTGGCAGAAAATGTGGAGTTGCCCCTGACTTACCGCGATGGTTCGAATCGAAAGGATCGTCGTGACCGCGCGATGGCGGCGCTGGAGCGCGTGGGTATGGCGCATCGACTCAATCACTACCCATCCCAGTTGTCGGGTGGGCAACAGCAGCGGGTGGCGGTGGCGCGGGCACTGGTGGGTGATCCGTCCATCCTCCTGGCTGACGAACCTACCGGCAACCTGGATTCACGCAACGGTGAACAGGTGATGACGCTGCTGGATGAGCTGTACCAGGCCGGCGCAACCATCTGCATGGTCACGCACGATCCGCGTTATGCCGACTTCGCGCAACGAAAGGTTTTCATGTTCGACGGCCGCATCGTTGACGAGGAAACCCTGAACCGGCTGCGTGAAGAGGAAGACCACCGGGTGCACGAAATGGTCGCCGCCCGGCCGGCAGCCGGGCAAGGACGATGAGCTGACAATTACAACCGCGAGAAGGAGCATGATGAGATGAATGGACTGTGGCAAGACTTCCGGCAGGCTGCTCGATCCCTGATCAAGAGTCCCCTGATCACGGTGATCGCGGTAATCACCCTGGCGTTGGGCATAGGCGCCAACACGGCGATTTACACCGTGCTGGATGCAACGCTGCTCAGCCCGCCACCCTATGCCGAACCGGATCGGCTGGTCGCTGTCTGGGGCAATTTGCCCAACCGGGACATTGACGAGTGGCCTGCATCGCCCGCCATGGTGGATCGCTATGGGCGCTTTGCGGAACAGTTCGAAGGCTTCGCCGGTGGTGCCGGCTTCGTACATATCTTTCAGCAACAACCCGGAGCCGAGCCGCAGCAGTCCACCTCAACCGTGGTGACCTGGAACATGCTCGGGCTGCTGGGAGTCAAGCCGCTGATTGGTCGCGACTTCACCGAACTCGACGGCACCTTCAGCCGTGCGGACGTGCCGCCCGGCGCGCTGCCACCCTTTGATACCTTCAACCCACCCAGCACGGTCATTCTCAGCCATGCGTTCTGGCAGAGCCGCTTCGGCGCTGATCCCGCAGTGGTCGGATCAACGGTCTACCTCGACAACCTGCCGGTCACCATCGCGGGCGTGCTGCCACCGGGGTTTCAACTCCTGTTGCCTGGGGGCGGAGAGGCTGAGCCCGACATGCTGGAAGCGCTGCGCGCCGATGTTTCGGATTCACCAGGGCCCAATGTATTCCTGAGCGTGGTCGCGCGCGTGCGGCCAGGCGTAAGCCTGGCTCAGGCGCAGGCGGAAATGGATGCCATCACCGTGCGCCTTATTGGGAACGATCCAATTTATACAAACGCTAAATTCACTAATCGCATCATTCCGCTGCAGGAAGATTTGACGGAGGACATCGACGCCATCGTGTGGATGCTGACCGGCGCCGTGTCCCTGATCCTTTTGATAGCCTGCGCCAACGTCGCCAACCTGTTACTGGTGCGCGCCACGTCGCGTCGCCGCGAGATCGCGATTCAACTGGCTATGGGCTGCACGCGCGGGCGGCTGTTCCGGTACGGCCTGGTCGAAGCGGCGTTGCTGTCGCTGGTGGGCGGCGCATTGGGGCTCGCATTGGCCGCAGTGGCTTTGCCGGTACTCATAGCCATGCAACCCCAGAACCTGCCGCAGCTCAGTGCCATCGGCATCGACTTCCGAATCCTTGGCTATACCTTTGGGGTGGTGGCCCTGGTCACCCTGCTCGCTGGATCTGTCCCGGCTGCGGTGAGCACCCGGCGTGACATGGCGGGCCAGCTCAAGGACCGCAGCGGTCAACAGGAAACCCGCGGCAGCGGTCGCTGGCGCAACGCTTTGGTGGTGGGTGAAGTGGCCCTCTCGTTCGCGCTTCTGGTCGGGGCGGGTCTCATGGTGCGCAGCTTCATGGACCTCACCAGCCGTGATCCGGGATTCAATCCGGAGCACGTTCTTACGTTTGGCTACAACCTGCCCATTCAAAGTTATCCTGGTCCTACGGAGAGACTGGCTTTCCATCGCGCTTTCGCCGAGAGCCTCAAAGCATTACCCGGTGCAGTCAAGGTGGGTGGTGCTGGCCCGCTACCCCTGACCGGACAGAATTTTGGCAGCCGCTACGCCCCAGACCTTGGCACCTTTGAAGACGGATCCGCGCGCCAGGCGAACTACAACGTCACCTACCCCGGTTACTTTGAGACCGTGGAAGCGTCCTTGCTGGCAGGCCGTACGTTCACCGAGAAAGACCAGGACGAAGTGCGCAACTTCGTGGTGGTGAATGAAGCGCTGGCGCAGCGGGCGTGGCCGGGCCAGTCGGCCATCGGCAAGGCTCTTTATATCCGGCGCGGCGATCGTGCCGAGCACGCTGAAACCGAAGTGATAGGCGTGGTCAGGCATTTGAACCAAATCACGCTGGACGAAGAACCGCTGGAAGGCGTGTATTTGGTCGCTTCCTACGCAGACAGCATCGGTTTTGGAAATGGCTTCGGCTGGACTGTCCGCACGGGCGGCGATCCGCGCGCATTATTGGGGCAGATCCGAGCTTTGTTGCGTGAGATGGATCCAGACCTGGCACTGCAGAATGAGAACACCCTGGAGGAAATACTGCGCCAGAGTACCGTCCCATTGCGATTTGCGATGACACTGACCAGTATTTTCGGACTGTTGGCCCTGCTGCTGGCTACGGTCGGCATCTATGGAGTGCTCGCCTATCGGGTGCGCCAGCGCCGCCCCGAGCTGGGCATGCGCCTGACTTTCGGTGCGCTGCCGAGCGATATTTTCGTGCTGGTCGTGCGCCAGGGGATGGTGCTGGTAGGCATCGGCCTGGGTGTAGGCCTCGCAGCTGCCCTGATCATGAGTCGCGCACTCTCCAGCCTGCTGGTGGGAGTGAATGCCACCGACCCGCTGACCTATGCCGGTATCATTCTTATGTTTGGAATGGTGGCACTTGCCGCCTGTGCCCTGCCCGCCTGGCGCGCCACTCGGGTCGATCCAGCGGTATCATTAAGGTATGAATGATGGTGACCAGACCAAATCCCCAACCATACTGATTGCCGATGACCAGCAGGACGTCCGCGAAGCGTTGCGGCTTCTGCTCAGCAATGAAGGATACGCGGTCTCGCTGGCATCCAGCCCGCAGGAAGCGCTGGACGCTGCGCGGCAGGGCAAGATCAGCCTGGCACTGCTGGACCTCAACTATACCCGCGACACTACATCCGGCCGCGAAGGGCTGAACCTGCTGGAAAAGTTGCGGGAACAGGATCCGGATCTGCCGCTGGTGGCCATGACTGCCTGGGGTTCCGTCGATCTTGCGGTATCGGCGATGCGCTGCGGTGCCTGTGACTTTGTCGAAAAGCCATGGGACAATACCCGCCTGTTAACGATTGTCCGCACCCATCTTGGGCATACTGCAGCGGCCGTCGGTGCGCGGCGCTTTCGTGCGATTGTAAACCTGAAGCAGGCTGACAGCCTGCGCACCGGGCTGGTGGCCGAATCACCGCGCATGCGCAAAGTCGTGGAGCTGGCACGCCAGGTAGCACCATCAACGGCCGCAGTGCTCATCACCGGGGAAAACGGTACCGGCAAGAGTTTGCTGGCTGAATGGATCCACCGCTGGTCAGATCGGGGTGACGAGCCCTTCGTTGCAGTCAATATGGGCAGCATTCCGGAATCCCTGTTCGAAAGCGAAATGTTCGGTCACGTGAAAGGCGCGTTCACCGACGCGCGTGAAGGGCGGGCCGGGCGTTTTGAACTGGCCGAAGGGGGAACCCTGTTTTTGGATGAAGTGGCCAACTTGCCACTTGCCCAGCAAGCCAAGCTCCTGCGGGTGCTTGAATCGGGCTGTTATGAACGCGTAGGCGGCAGCCGCACCCACACCGCCGATGTGCGTGTCCTGACCGCCACCAATGCCGATCTTCCCGCCATGATTGCCGATGGCCGCTTTCGCCGCGACCTGTACTTCCGCCTGAACACCGTGGAGGCCCACGTGCCGCCGCTGCGTGAGCGAACCGAAGATATCCTGGCGATGGCGCAACTTTTCCTTGAGCAACAATGCCAGCGTCACTCCCGCAGCATGCATTTCAGCCAGCGGGCACTTGAAGTGCTGAGTGCTCACCACTGGCCCGGCAACGTCCGTGAACTTGCCCATGCGGTCGAGCGTTCGGTATTGCTGGCCCGGGGAGCACAGATCGAGCCGCCTGACCTGGCGCTCAAGGTCGCTGACCTCAGGCGGGATGTTTTTGAGGGAGAAGTGATGCAGCTGGCCGAGGCTGAACGCATGTTGATCCGAAACGCGCTGGACCGTTTCGACGGCGATGTTCTGGAAGCTGCCCGGGCCCTGGGTCTCAGCCGTAGTGCCATGTATCGGCGGCTGGAAAAACTCGGCATTCCGGTGGCTGATACCTGAGGGCTCGCCAATGCGCCGCTGGTCGCTGGAAAGCCGGATCGTGCTGTTGGTGGCCTTTGCCGGCGGCATCGTGCTGCTGCTGTGGGCGATCGCAATCCTGCTTCCCGAATCCGCGAACGTGCCGGTGTGGTTGTTGTGGGGCCTTGGGGCAATCCTGCTGGTATTACTTTCGTGGCGCCTGCGAAACCTCGTGCTGGGACCTGTGCAAAGTCTGACCAATGTGCTGGAGGCCATCCGTTTCGAGGATTACGGTTTGCGCGTGCGTCGCGACCGCGGTGGGGTCATGAGCGAGCTTGCACGGGAAATCAATCTGCTGGCGGAAGATCTGCGTAGCCGCACCCACCAGGAACGTGAGTCCCGCGCGCTGCTCGAAAAAGTCATGCAGGAGATCGACCTGCCCTTGTTCGCCTTCGATGCCGCGTCACGGCTGGTGATTGCCAATCCCGCGGCAGAAAGTCTATTGGCTTCCCGGCTGAGCGCAGGCAGCCCGGCGAGCTCCCTCGGGGTGCAATCATTGCTCGATCATTCTGGAAGCGATCCCGTGAGCCTCAGCTTGCCAGGCGGCAGTGGCCGCTATGTCATACGCCGCCGGCCCTTCAGAATGGAAGGCCGACCACATGTGCTTCTGGTGCTGGCCGAAGTAAGTGGTGCATTGCGCGCAGAGCGACAGGAAGCCTGGCAGCGGCTGGTGCGGGTACTGGGACACGAAATCAATAACTCGCTGGCACCCATCAAGTCGATCGCAGAGACCTTGCGCAGCATGGTCCTCCGCGACGATCGGGACATCGACATTGATGAATTGAACAACGGCCTCAAACGCATTGCCGAACGGGCTCATGCACTGGGCCGGTTTGTCGGCGGATACGCTGCACTGGCACGCGTACCGGAACCCGTACTGCAGACCTTCGCACTCGCGCCACTGGCGAGCCGGGTAGCGGCGATGGAACAGCGTGTAGCAGTGGAGCTGGACGGCCCCGAGCTCGAGATTGAAGCGGACTCCGACCAGCTCGAACAGGCTCTGATCAACCTGGTGAAAAATGCTGCCGACAGCCTGGAGCAACAGCAGGGTTCGGTGAAACTGCGATGGCGCATCAAAGACGCCGGAACCCTGATCGAGGTCCTGGACGATGGGCCCGGACCGCCGGATTCGGATAATTTATTTGTGCCGTTCTTCACCACCAAGCCCGGGGGCAGCGGCATTGGGTTGTTGCTGGCGAGGCGTATAGCCGAAATGCACTCTGGCTGGCTGACGCTGGAACGAAGAGCAGACGGTGAGCGCGGCGCTTGTGCGCGATTGTGGTTACCGCGATAGGTGCAACATTGCGGCTCCGCCGGCTCCTTCTGTTAGCTCCGATGGCTCTTTCTGCTAGCTCCGACCGGCTCTGCAGCCCGCTTGTGTCACTTCAGGGGACGCCGTGAATCCATCGTTGAACCTTCTCCGCTAGCTTCGACCGGCCCTGCAGCCCGCTGGTGTCCCTTCATGGTGTTTGGGGGTTTTGTTTAGTAGCTTTGATGGCATTTAGCTTAAGGGCTGCGTCAGGCTAATTCAGGGACCGCCGTGAACCCATCCCTGGGGGCTTGGATGAAACCTCCCTGTTTCATACATCCCTGAATCAG
>JBGTHE010000030.1:0-3371 GCA_041746335.1 Lysobacterales bacterium
GTCGGCTTTTACCTCGCCTTCCAGCACCGGCTCCACCACATGGTGATTGGTCAGCACAACATCTGCTCCAACCAAGAATCCTGATGCGTGCGGCTGGCGACTGCTAGCCGTTTTGGATCCAATTTCAACCCGGCACACCTGGTAGCGAATCGGGCCGAAGCGTTGCGCAAAGGTGAGCGGGTTGAGAAATTGCTCGCGCGTGATGGTCAACAGGCGCTCAAGTTCGCCTGCCTGTTCCGGTTCGACGGTTTTGATCTGCATGAACTGCCGGTTGAGCGCCACCAGGTTTGGATCAAACGGATTCCATTCGTGGGCCGTTTTCACCAGTTCAAGACACAGGGAGCTCGCCTCGATTTCCCGCAAAACGTCATAGACGATCTTATCCCTGTTGGACATTTCAGAAGTGATGCGGTCGATATCGAGTAGCTTTTGGGCGATGGGGGCATTCGGGAATTGCTGGAGCTTTGGCGTCTCGGCCACGGCCGCTAACATGTTAGCAAGAGAAACCCGGTTGGGGAAGCTCAGCAACCCTTTCGTTGCCAAGCGGTACTGTTCGGGTGTAAAACAACTCATGGTTGGTGCTCCTTCAGAATCGAAATTGGCCTGTATAATGATTAGATTATTCTTGTTATTGACTGAGCACTGCCGAAGCGAATGCTAGTTCCTTAATTATTCGAGCTGCGACCGGCCTAGCCATCAGGCCAGGAGAGGAACAGAGAACTGCCCAGAGTGCCAGCGACCAGAGCGCCCAGCGGTCAACAGCCGGGGGAACGCATAACTACACGAAACCCGCCATCGCCGCCCCTGTCGTCGGGTTCGTGGTGGTTGCGGTCGGCGCAGCGCACATCGTACTCGTAGGGCCTGAACGAGCCGCCACGCAACGTGCGGGTGGCGTCGCCCTCGGGATCTTCCCGGCCGTCGGTTGGATCGTATGGGTAATCCTTGTATTGACTGCTCGTCCACTCCCACACGTTGCCCGCCATATCCTCGCAGCCATACGGGCTTTCTCCGTAGGGAAATATACCTACTGCGCTGGTCGACCCAATGCCCGTTCTGCCGTAGTTAGCGTGCTCAGTCGTTAGCGCACCCGCCCAGGGATAGCGCCGACCATCTGTACCCCGCGCTGCCTTCTCCCACTGGGCTTCAGTGGGCAGCATCACCTGCTTCTCCAGCTTGATGCCCAGCCAGTTGCAAAAGGCCACCGCTTCATACCATGTGACTCCTACCACCGGATGGTTGGGGAGATCAAAGCGACCTCCGAAAGTGTATGGCCCTGAGATATTCGCTTCAGCTCGCCAGCGCCAGCCTGCCTCCGTCCAGCACCGCTGCCACCGTTGGGTGTAGCCGCCGTCCTGGATAAATGTCTCGTACTGGATGTTGGTGATGAGATACTTGGCGATGCAGAAGTCATCGACAGACATCCTATGTTGCGGCGCTTCGTTATCCCACGCCATCTCATCCGTCTGCTTAGTGTTCCCCATGGTAAACTCGCCTCCCGGCACGGGACACCAGACAATGTCGGGTGCCCCCTTTTGAGTCAAGCCCACACCGGGCCGCGAATCGCCCACATGGTTCAACCTATCGGCCGCCAGCGCGCGATGTGGCGTCGAGAACTCTATGCCCGTGGCAATGGCCACCAGGCGCCGCTGGACGCGGACGATACATCCCTCGTCCGGTCGCTCTCCGCCACTCTCCCCAAGGCAACGCGCCGCCAACGGCGGATTCACAACCAACAAATCATCGATAAAGCCCGTTATGGCGGCCGGGCCATCCGCCGGCAAGATGCCGGCCAGTAATACAGCCGTCTCTTCCCAACCGGTAGGATTCAACCATCCCTTGGGCCACTGCGCTGCCAAATTGGCGCCTTGTTCCCTTTGGGCCTGCCAGGCAACCGCGGCAAAGTACTCCTGGATGAGTTGGTGCACAAAGCGCACACGCGCACCAGTTAGGTCCAGCAGAGTGGCTCCAGCCGCCAAGCGTAGAAGCTGCGCCGCACCGCCGACGTCGCCCAACTGTGCCTGGGCCCATGCCTGTTCAGCAGCGGTGCCCCGCTCGCCTGCCGTCTGCATGGCATACGCCAAAGCGCTCAGGGCCGCTTGCAGCAACTGCGTACCCGGCCAGCGCGCCGGATCACAGCGCCGTTCTTCTCGTTTTAGCAACGTATCGACGAAGGCGGCGAAGAGTCTACCGCGGTTCTGGGGCAGCACACCGTGTTGCGCCGCGTAGACCTGAGCCAGCATTATCAGCATGAACGGGTTCACGCCCAGGGCCAGCAACGGTGGCAGTTCGCCCGCACGGAGATCGTCCCAAAGACGATCCTGGTAAACCGATGTGCGATTGTATACATCTCCCGGCATCTTCTCCGCTGTCCAGAATTGCTGCCAGGCGCCGCCAGCGTCCTGCCACACACGCCACAATTCAGTGAGCTCTTCGCCCATCAACTGCCAGAAAAGCGTCTCGCCATCCTCTTCGCCTAGATATCGGTGCAGGTACGCTCGCTGTCGTTCCGGATCCAGGGGCTTAATTTCCAGCTTTTCCAGGTTCAGGCTCTCTACGTAATCCAGCGTCCGGCAGGTTACCAACACGGACGCAGCGGCAAAGTGGTCCAGTAGCGTTTGGATGCGGCCCACACGCTCCCGGTAGCCTTGTTGAGGCATCTCGTTGAGCGCATCCAGCAATAGTACCACTCGCCCTTGCGCCAGATACGCTGGTAAATGAGGAGCCAGGTCACCAAAGTGGGCCTGAGCGTATGCCAGGGCTGTCTCATCACCGGTGTAACCACCCAAAGGAACCAACAGTGGCAACGGCTGCGCCGAACTGGTCAATGCGCGTTGGGCAAGATCATAGGTGAGACGCCATAAGGTAGTGGTCTTCCCTGAACCGGGCTCGCCCAGCAGTACCAGACGTCTGTGCTCGGAAATCGCTTCGCGCAAGTCTGCCACCGGTAGGCGTTTCGCCTCACGATGCATCCCAAATCCATGCTCCTCCAGCTTCTCAATGCCAGTGGGCATGAAGAGCAGGGGGAGATCCAGGCGAGGGGCCGCAGATGCCGCCACCCGCACTTCTGCGATACCGGCCAGAGGCGTATACTTCAGCGCCCAGTAATCGTACTGCTGGCTGAGCGCATTCAGGTAGTTCAGCTCGCGGTCTCGCGTTGCGCACCAATACGCGCAACCGTTCATCAGAGCCAGCCCGTATTCAGACACGGGCGGCCAATGCATTGCCGCCTGCACCAGACGCAACAGCGTTTCACTCGTCGGATTCTCGTTGTACGCGCCGCCGATTAGGGGCGCAATTCGGTTGGTGCGTTCGGCCCAGGTGACAAGATTGAACACAATCTCTCTGAAATTTTTCCCGCCAGCGACTTGAGA
>JBGTHE010000031.1:0-1787 GCA_041746335.1 Lysobacterales bacterium
CCGGATACAGATCAATCACCAGGCGATGGCCATACTGGGCCGTGGGTTCTAGCAGGAAGCTTTTTGTCTTCGTTGTGGCATTGAGGTCAAACACCACACGTAAAGTATTTTTCTCTGGTTCGCCATGGCGTACGCCGGTAATGACACCCGCGTGGTCAGGTTTAAAATTCAGAGTTTGTGTTACTCCGGCGTTGTCGATATCTATGACAATGCGGTCTGGATTCTGCAGGGTGAACAAACGGTATTCGGTCCGTTCACTGAGATCCAGGACGGCTCGGGTCTTTTCCGGATCAGTCCAGACGCGAAAAGCGCTGATTTCAGCCGCCGCAGCCTGGACAGCGATCATGCTCATCAGCAATGCAATGACAGGGCGTATTGTCATTGTTTTCATCAAACTCCCCCGAAGAACTCCCTGTTCGATGGGCCCAATGATGAAGTCTAAATCCTGAAATTGCAACACTTACACTTAAAAAACCAGTACATAGCGTGCATAACTAGAAAAAAGATTCAATATTTCAGACATAGATGATCCATAAGTTCTTGTCCTGAAGCGCTGGCTGCTTCGCATCGCACAGCCCGATCCAACTCATTTTCCTGAAATACCAGCCGAATATCGGCCGAAGGTAAAGCGGAAAGCGCCTTCTCAGGCCACTCGATCAATAAGATACCGTTTTCGCTGAATTGGTCCGCGATGGCGAGATACTCCAGTTCCGCCGGGTTGTCGATACGATAAAGATCGAGATGCAGAACATCAAAACCACCGGCACGATAACTTTCGAGCAAACCATATGTGGGGCTTTTAACGCGGCCTGAATATCCCAGGCCCTGAATCAGAGCCCGGGCAAAGGTCGTTTTTCCGGCTCCCAGGTCCCCCTGCAGGTAAATGACCAGCGGAGCTCGCAAGCAACGCCCAAACTCCAGGGCCAGTTCTTGCAATGCAGCTTCATCCGGTAAGCTCCAGACTCGGTTAATGTGGACCATGCAGGGTTCTCTCAGGAGTTCAGCACGGCAGGGAGGCGCGAAATAATATCCGACGCAATCATGCCCCGCTCACCGATCTGCGCTGCCGCCAGATCACCGGCTTGTGCGTGCGCTACCACGCCCAACATCGCTGATTCCCAGGTCGACAAACCCTGCGCCAGCATGGCCGCGATCACACCAGCGAGCACATCTCCGGTGCCTGCAGTGGCCATGCCCGGATTACCCAAGGGACAAATGGCATAGGACCCATCCGGGCGTGAAACGACAGTCCCGCAGCCCTTCAGCACAACGACTGCATCGTAGGCCTGAGCGATTCGTTGTGCGGCAGTCACACGATCTTGCTGTATTTCGCGAGTACTGCAGTCCAGCAGGCGGCCTGCTTCTGCCGGGTGAGGCGTCAGTATCCAGTTCCCTCTCGGCAAACGGTGTTGTGGCGCGCCTACCGGATGATGGCGTGCCAAAATGTTCAAACCATCGGCATCCAGCACCACCGGAGCTTGCGATTGCAGGCAGGTATTGAACAAGTCTTCCGACCAGGATGTTTGTCCCAGACCGGTGCCAACGGCGCAGGCATTCACCTGGGCCAACAGGCTGTTTAATTCACGTCCTTTCCGGACACCGCGCACCATCAGTTCCGGGCAGGTCAGGTTGACCAGGGCGGCATGCTCCGGGCTGGTGGCCAGCGTGACCTTGCCGGCGCCGCTGCGTAAGGCCGCCTCACCGCACAAGCGCACCGCGCCGCTCATATTGCTGTTGCCACCAATTCCCAGCACCCAGCCATATGAACCCTTATGTGAATTTCTGCG
>JBGTHE010000032.1:0-2667 GCA_041746335.1 Lysobacterales bacterium
GTTGCGTAAACCGATCACGAATTTTCTTATCGGCGATGATGTCTTCTGCACCGTATATGGTACGGGCGATGTGTCGTGCTTTGTCCCACAAACTCATATCGTCATCGTAGAGCGTGCGGAACTGAGATTTCTGCTCGGCAATCATATCGACCACTACCTTGGCCAGTTCGCTTGCACCCTCACCGCCATTTTCCCAATGTGAGGAAATAGTGCATTCCACGCCCAAGCCTTCGCAGAACTCTTTGATGGCAGCGTGCTCAGCTGCGGTGTCCAGCGTGAAGTGATTGATTGCAACAGTTACGGGCACTCCAAACTGCCCAATGTTGCGGATATGCCGCCCCAGGTTCTTGCACCCTTTACGCACAGCATCAATATTTTCCTGGTGGAGGTCTTCCTTGCGCACGCCGCCATGCATTTTCAAAGCTCGCGTGGTGGCGACCAGTACCACAGCGTCCGGGTGCAGCCCGGCCTTCCTGCATTTGATGTCAAAGAATTTTTCGGCCCCTAGGTCGGCGCCAAAGCCCGCTTCTGTAACGACGTAATCTGCCAGCTTCAATGCAGTCTTGGTGGCCATAACGGAATTGCAACCATGGGCTATGTTGGCAAAAGGTCCGCCGTGCATGAAAGCCGGGTTGTGCTCCAGCGTTTGTACGAGGTTGGGCTGGAATGCATCCAGCAACAAGGCCGTGATCGCTCCGGCAACATTGAGCTGCTCCACGGTCACTGGCTCCAATGTGCGGGTCTGGCCAATCACGATATTGCCAATACGCTTGCGCAAATCGTCCAGGTGTTTGGCGAGGCAAAAAATAGCCATGATTTCTGAAGCTACCGTGATGTCGAAGCCGGATTCTCGGGGAATACCGTTGCCGGGCCCGCCCAGCCCGGTGGTGATATCGCGCAGGGCTCGGTCATTCATATCAATCACCCGGCGCCAGCTGATGCGCCGCGGATCGATATTGAGCGTGTTATCCCAGTGAATGTGGTTGTCGATTACTGCGGTAAGCAGATTGTGAGCTGCGCCGATAGCGTGAAAATCGCCAGTGAAGTGCAGGTTGATATCTGTCATGGGAACTACCTGAGCGTAACCACCCCCTGCTGCGCCACCCTTCATGCCAAAGCAGGGACCGAGGCTGGGTTCCCGCAGGCAAATCATGGCTTTCTTGCCAATTCTGTTCAGGCCATCTCCAAGGCCCACTGTGGTGGTGGTTTTGCCTTCGCCAGCCGGAGTGGGGGATATGGCGGATACCAGTATCAGTTTGCCGTCAGGTTTGGATCCCAGATTACCGAGAAATTCGTAGTTGATCTTCGCTTTGTCATGGCCGTACGGAATAAGGTTTTGATGAGGAATTCCTAGTTTAGCGGCCACCTCTGCAATGGGCAGGGTTTTGGTGGCGCGGGCGATTTCCAGATCTGACAAGGTGTTGCTCATACGATTTATTCCTGTTCGGGCTGGGAACTCCGCAGAGCGCGAGCCCTGCGGGGTTTAGTTTTATGGTTGGGGTTGCGAAACGTAGTGAATATGGGCAATCCGCCACTCGCCGTTGGTTTTAAACCAGGTATCACTTTCCTGCGATAGATCGCGGGTAACCTGGCCGTCTGGCATTCGCGTCTGCACTTCCAGGCGATAAGCAGCCACTGCAGCATCATTGCCCGGGTTTACCTTTACTTCGAGATCAGACACGATATTTTTCTCGACGCCCCCACCGCTTTCAACCAGGCGGTCCCAGTCTTTTTTGTAGTTTTCCAGGGATACGAAGTCTTGATTGAACCACAGGGTCGCGTCACTTTGGTAAAACAGAAAGTAGGCATCCAGATCGTTCATCTCATATGCGCGGTTAAAGGCAATAACTGACTCGCGAACTTCCTGCTCTGCACTCACCAAATTCGTGGGCTCGGCAGCCAGACAGAAGTTGAATGAGCTCAATAGGGCCGTACAAAGCAGCAGTGGCCTGAAGGTGGTTGTCATGACATTCTCCTGAGTTTTTGAAGGGTGGTTAGTTGATCGATGGGCAGCAGCTAATGGCATGGTGCTGCAATCGAATTAATTCCGGCACCGCAATATCGCTTCGCCAGAGATACTCATTGGTTTTTTAAAAGCATACTGGATGTAACTGTCTGACCATAGCTCCACGATTGCGACAGGTTTCTGTATCCACTCCGACTGATGTTCCCAATCAGCCAGACGGCTATGACCTGGCTGTACAATGCACCTCAGGACGTTCCGTTGCCCGTGACCGCCCCACAGAACCAGAAATTAAGCCCGCCAATATCAATGCCTGGTGGGCACTTACCGTCTTCATAAGCCTCTTTCACGTCTGCCGGCGAGACTTTGATTTACCTGACGCTAGAAGTAAATAGCGAAAAATATGTCGCGAATCTAACTGCCGATAAAATCCACCGGAGTCGTTTGTAGTGGTAGGAGTTTCTGCCCCTCAGATATGCTGCAACGGCATCCAGGACCTTCCATCTCCCAGAAATTATAGAAACCAGAAGCGCGAATGTTGAGGCGTGCTTAAAATTCTCAGAAACATATCTTAAGTATCGGATAGTTAATGAGTTTCAGTGGCGTTTCGCTCGAACTCTTCTGATATATCAGATAAGATCAGGGAAAAATCCGGGAAGGGTTCTGGCTCGGTTAGATGAAGCCGCTGACAATTGCGCCCCAGG
>JBGTHE010000033.1:0-1719 GCA_041746335.1 Lysobacterales bacterium
GCCGCGTATTTCAATATTGCCAATAGGTGAATTGTCGTAGACGCCAATGCTGCTCCGCACCGCCAGCACTTCCCGGTGTATGGCCTGCTCGGGACTTTCGCCTGTCCGGGGGTAATAATCCGGACGCTGCCAGCCCCCGTAATCTTCGAAGCAGGCCTGCAGGCTGCGGTGAATGTTTTCAGCAGCCAGTACCCGTTTTGGCGCGTAGTCCTCGCCGGTATGTCCGGCAGCCAGTGCCCCCAGCGTGACGGGAGTGTAGGGCGGCCTGAAAGTGGTGGTACCGATTTCCTCGATGGAACGACCGGTTAGGCTCGACAAAGCCAGAAATGCGTTGATGTTGCTGGTCTTGCCCTGGTCCAGTGACATCCCGGTAGTGGTCAAACGTTTGAAGTGCTCGACTTCGACAAAGCCCTCGCGCACCGCCAGTTCGGCATCGCCGAGCGTAACATCGTGTGCCAGGTCCAGCCATTGACGTTTCCGACCGGCTTGCAGAGGGATATTCCCGACGTCTGGACTGTGCTGCCTGTCCGGGCTGACGGCGGGCTGATACACGTGTCTGGCTTTCGCACCCAGCGATTCACACAATCGGATGGTGGTGGATTCTGTTCGCGCAAACACTTCGGCCAGGGATGTGTCTCCTGCTGCAGAGCCCACGACGGCGAATCCGACCGGCAGCTGGCCCGGAACAAACGCCTGACGCTGCGTATTGAACTTCAGGCGGCCACGCGCCTGACACAATAAGTGCAAGCGCGGTGCCCAGCCACCGGAAATGGCCAATGCATCACATTCCAGGTGCTGGCGTCTGTCCCTCTGCTGCAAGCTCAGACCTTTCAGTCGTTTGCTTCCGTACGTTGCTGTGATCCGTGCCGCTGGATATACCACCACTCTCAGATCCTTCATCTGCTGCAACATGGCGGCAGGGACTTCTTCGCGTTGGTCAATCACCGCTGCCAATTCGATGCCATGATTACGCAAATCAAAAGCGGTCTGGTAGGCAGTATCGTTGTTGGTGCTGATGACGACTCTGCGACCGGCTGCCACGGCATATCGATTGGCATAGTGGCGCACTGCGCCAGCCAGCATCATGCCAGGCCGGTCATTGTTGGGAAAAACCTGGCCTTGTTCGATGGCGCCCGTGGCCAGCAGGGTGGCCCGACTGCGCACCGTCCACAGGCATTCACGCCAGCGGTTTTGGTTGCCGCGCTGCAGCAGCGAGGCGACCTGGTGATCGTAGCTGGCGGATACCGTTGTACGGGGCAACAGCAGAACATTCGGCAAGGCATGCAACTCCTCCATGCAAGCCGCCATCCATTCCGCTGCAGGAGCTTGGTCCAACAAACAGCTGTCCCAGTTCAGTGAACCGCCGAACTGTTCATCCTGATCAGCAATGATCACTTGCAAACCGCTGCGACCTGCCACCAACGCGGCGATGAGTCCGGCCGGGCCTGCCCCGCAGATCAGCAGGTCACAATGGGCATTGGTTTTCTCGTAAAGATCCGGATCTGCTTCATCCGGAGCACGACCGAGGCCGGCCATGTGGCGGATCATGCTTTCCCAAAAGTGCCAGGAAGGCCATTTAAAGGTCTTGTTGTAGAAACCTGCCGGCCAGAGCCGATGGCTGAAATCAATGCAACGACCGAGGTCGAAACTCAAACTGGGCCAACCCAACTGACTGGTTGCAATCAAACCTTCCTGCAGAGGCACCAGGGTGGCACGGCA
>JBGTHE010000034.1:0-3666 GCA_041746335.1 Lysobacterales bacterium
TTGCGGCCGATTCACGTGCGGCCAGCAGCACCGGCATACCGAGGTACCAGCCGGGCACGGCGTGCGACGGGGGCGTACCCTGCGCCCAAACGGCGCCGCCGACGGGCAGCAGACACAGGGCCAGCGCGGCGCTGACCCAACTCAGTACGTGGCGTTCATTGCACTTCATCGGATTCTCCTTGGCAGTCTAAGCTGGCGTACCAGGCAGCGATGTCCTCGATGTCCTGGTCGCTCAGGTTGCGTGAAAAGGGCCCCATCATCGGGTCAGCGCGGGTGCCGTCCCGAAAGGCCTTCATCTGTTTGACCAGGTATCGCGGCTGCTGGCCGGCCAGGTTCGGCCAGAGGTCGTTCGGACTCACACCTTGCGGACCGTGGCAGCCGGTGCAGGTGATTGCCTTGGTCGCGCCCACCTGCGGATCCCCTGCTCCGAAGGCCGGTGCGATGACGGCCAACAGAACGGCGATGGCCATGAGGAGTGCCCAGCTTGTCTTTGCCGACTGTGGTTTCACGGTGTCTCCTTTTGATCTGGTGATGCAAAACGTGATGCATCCGTGAGGCCGCCATCGCAGGACAATGCGAGTGCCGGCGCACTCGCAAGTGCAGGTAATGGGTTCGGAATCAGTGCGAAATACAGCAGCAGAGTGCCCGTCCACCGGCAGGATGTCAGGTCCAATGCACTTCCTCCCCGCCTTGCCGGAACGCCTCCTGCATACGATCTTCATGTTCGGCCAGCAGCCTCCGGCACTCCGGCAAATCGCCGTCCAACAGCGCCCGATGCAAGGACTCGAAATGGTTCAGATACCCGACCCAGTCGTCGATGTGAACGACGCTCGTTACCTGCCGATAGAACAGGTTCGGGTGCAGTTTCGCATTAAGAAATATGAGATATCGATTCGCGGCTGCGTCCATCAGCAGATCCGCATAGCGAATGCCTGCCAGCTGGAACTGCCCGTAATCCTCCAGCGCGCGGGCACGGCGCAGGGCCTCCATCGCGGAATCCAGGCGCTCGCGCCAGGGCGCCTCGGCCAACCTCGGGATCGCCAGCCGGACGGTCACGTCCAATAAACCGGTGAGAACCGGGAACAGCTCTACCAGGTCGTCTCGCTCCAGCTTTTTTACCCGGGCCCCCTTGCCCGATACCAGCTCAACGATGCCATCACCGGCGAGAATGCGTAACGCCTCTCGAACAGGTCCTCGGGTGGAGCGGAATTCTTCCATCAGATCCGCTTCAATCAGCCGCTGGCCAGGCACGTAGCGGCCGCTGCGGATTCCCTGCACGATGCGGTCCGCGATCGGTTGCTTGGCCGTACGGCCCCCTTTGTTCCGAGTGCCGCGCTTTTCCATAGTGTGTAGATTTCCTGGACTCCTGTCGAAGGCGTTAGTTTAGATTATTCGGTGCGCTGCTTCTCTGAATGACAGTGGAGGCAGCGAACTTCGATTGTCTCGGCCGGGATTGCTTGACAACGGTTCGAGGCTGTGAAAATATTTTGTCAGCAATATTGTTAACACTTTTGATGACGAAAATCAAGAATCCTTGGACGTCGATGCAACGTCCGGGCAACCACAGTCGACAGTCAGGCAACCGGAGGGTCAAGCCATGTCAGCACGGAGTTCATCTTTGAAAGGGGGCATCTACGTATCGCTAGCTCTGGCTATCATGGTTGCGCCGGGCGGGCGTCCCGCGTGGGCAGACACAGCCGTGCTTGAGGAAATTATCGTTACCGCGCAGCGCCGCGAAGCCGCGCTGGAGCGGGTTCCGATGGCCATCACCGCAGTTACCGCGCAGGAGATCGAAGCGCGGGGCATCGTCGACTTTGCCAGCTACCTCTCCGGAATCCCCGGCGCCGCCATGAAGGACACCAATGCCGTCGGCGGTGAAATCAAGTTTCGCGGCATCGGCACCGGCCAGACCGCCCAAATGTCGCCGACCACGGCGGTGTATTTTGGCGATGTGCCGGTGGTACACACCGGCCGTAACGTGAATTCCAGCTACAACTTCCGCATCGCTGACATGGAGCGGATCGAGGTTCTGCGGGGGCCGCAGGGCCAGCTCTACGGCGCCAATTCACTGGGCGGAGCGATCCGGAACCTGCCCAACCGGCCGGTCATGAACGAATTTGAGGGCCAGGTGAGGCTGACCGGATCGGATACCTCGGATGGGGATTTCGGTTACGACGTCGAAGCTGTGTTGAACCTCCCATGGATCGACGACACGCTGGCGTTGCGCCTGGTGGGGTACAAAGCAGAAGACAGCGGCTGGTACGACAATACGTTCCGGGGTGGGCCGCCATTGGGGTCACTGCCGATCCTCCCACCGGGTGCCCCTGGGTCTCTGTTGCCATTCATCTTCCAGCTGCAGCCGGCGGCCCCTGCGTATGCCGCGCCGCCCGTAACGAGGACCGAAAACACCAACGAAACAGAAACGACCGGAGTGCGCGCCATGCTGGCCTGGCAGCTCAGTGACCGTTTTGACATGGCGCTTACCCTGGCGCACGAAGAGCGCGATACCGCCGGAGCGGCCTATGCGGTGTTTGCCAATCCATTCACCTTGCCGCCCTTCGTGACGCCACCGCCAATGGACTTTCGTGATTACGAACACTACGAGGCAACGACAGCGGGTATGAGCGACGAAATCGACCTGGCCAGCCTTGAATTCAACTATGCCTTCGACGTCGCTACGCTGACGTCAGTCACCTCATACTGGGAACGAACCGAAAAACTGGACATCAGCCTCAGTCTGATTTCCTTTCCGGTCACTGGCCAGCCCCATGTGTTTCCGCAAATCAGCACGCGCACGGACCAGCCGGAAGTGTTCACCCAGGAGCTGAGGCTGACCTCCAGCACCGAGGGCAGATTCGACTGGCTGATTGGCCTGTTCTACCAGGACATAGACCAAAATCACCAGGTATTCGCCTTTGAACCTACCGGACTTGACTTGCGCTTTTACCACACGGTTGCGCTTTCAATAGTGACCGGCGGACTGGTCCCCATGCCCACCACCACCTTACTGGCTGACAACCGGGCCAACTTCACCGATGAACAGATCGCACTGTTTGGCGAGATCGGGTTCGATTTCACCGATACCTTGCATGGCTCGGCCTCTTTCCGCTGGTTCGACGTCGACCAGTCCTTTCACTCGGAAAGCTTCGGCTTCCAGTTCGGATTGGCCCAGGGCTCGCAATCCGGGACCAACAGCGAGACGGTGTTCACGCCACGGTTTGCTTTGGACTGGACGCCGGCGGAAAACCAGCTCTACTACGTGAGCGCATCCGAGGGCTACCGTACCGGCATCATCAACCGCGAACTGCCGCCTCTGGACTGCGGGCAGGAGCTGGCCGGCATCGGCTATCCGGATGGTCTGCCGCCAACCGACTCGGACACGCTGTGGAATTATGAAATCGGTACCCGCCTGAGTTCAGCCAGCGGACGATTCAGGCTGGCCGCTTCCGCCTACTATGGCGACTGGAGCGACATGCAACTGAATGTGCCGCTCAGCGCATTCTCGCCCAATCCCGCCTTCAGTTTCTGCTCCTACGACGGGGTCATCAATGCTGGCGATGCCACCACGCAAGGTCTAGAAATCGAGGCCAACGCGCTGCTGATGGACAACGTCCGGCTGGATGTCGCTCTGGGGTGGACCGACGCCGAGTTCGACACGACGATCCC
>JBGTHE010000035.1:0-5690 GCA_041746335.1 Lysobacterales bacterium
GGCATGATCGACGTTCATACCCACCTCGACACTCTGGAGCAGGCCAAACGCGCGCTGGAATCTGGCGTTACCACCATTCGATCTGCCAGCGTCCCTGCATTTGAAGATGTGGGTTTGCGCGCATTGGTGAATGCTGGCGGCATCCCTGGCCCGGACGTTGTGCCTGCTGGAGTTTATGTGACCCCAAATCTCGAAGACAGCATCCTTGCTGATCCACGGCTGGCTGGACTGATCAACGGAGTCAATTCGGATGAAGAGCTGCGCCTCGTGGTGCAGGTCAACGCTGATCGTGGCGTGGGGGTGATTAAAACCCGCGGCACCGAACGTGCAGGTCGATCGGATACCGACCCACGCCAACAGGTTTACAACCGGCATCAGCTGCAAGTAATCATTGATGAAGCTGCCAAACATGATTTGCCGGTAATGGTGCACGCGCATGGGGATGAAGGCGCACTGGCCGCTGTGCAGGCTGGAGCTCGCAGTATTGATCATGGCACTTATCTTTCAAGCGACACATTGCAGTTGATGAAAGAAAAAGGCACCTGGTTTGTACCCACCTATATCACCATGCTGGAGATGCGTGAGGAAGAGTACGATCACGTACAGCGTTTGCGCGGCTCACATATGGTTGCGCGGCTGGAACAGACAATTCGCGATGCACATCGCCTGGGAGTCCGTTTTGCGACCGGGGCCGACAACTACTACGACAATATGTCCATCAATCGCATTTCGCTTGAGGTGATGTATCTGACGCGCTTTGGACTCAGCAACTTCGAAGCCTTGCAAGCTGCCACGAGCAGTTCTGCCGAACTGCTAAAGCTGAACGATAAAACCGGCAGGATTTTGGAAGGATTTGAGGCCGATATCATTCTGGTTCCGGCCAATCCGCTGGAAGACATCATGGCTTTGCAGGATGTCTTGCTGGTGATCAGCAATGGCCAGGTAGCACTGAAACGTATTCCCTTTGCCATGCCTTAAGCGAAGAATGTTGATGGGGTCAGCTTTGCAGCCTTTTAACCCGATACACCATCACTTTCATGCAGTGTGCTGATCAAACATGATCACGTTGCCATCCGGATCATTCATCACGAAATGTGTAGGGCCGCTCTCACCCTGGGTTTCTGCGCTGAAACTGACTCCTTTGGACTTCAAATGAGTTTCTATACTGCGGGCATCAGCGGGGTTGAACGTCAGAATATTCTTTTCAAACATGCCTTCGAACACACCGATGATGGTCGTCCCCTTTTGCAAAATCAGCCATTTATCGTCCAAAGAGCCACATTCTTCCAGCGGCTGAAAACCCAGCCAGGAATAGAATTCGACCGACTTGCGAATATCCTTCACGGTCAGGCTTACTGAAAAAGTTCCAAGTTCCATTGCCGATGCACTCCTCTTAACGTTCAGTTCAACGGTCAGCAGTTCCGCTGCCAAGGCCAGATTATTGCAAAAAGCATACTACTGACAATGGGCCAGATTCCGAATGACGCAGTGAATTTATTCCGCAAATCAGAGTTCAATTGCCTCGAGACTTGAGTTGTGGAGGGTGAATTCTGGCTTGCAAAATCGGGCCAACATGCGACAATGACTGCGTGGTAACCAAAAAGGGGTTCTGCAAACACTAAGGTCTCCAGCCGCAGCAAGGAATGCTGAAGGGTCTGGAAATCTGTTGATGGTCAAGTGATTACCCGGTTCAAGGAGGAACTATGTCACATTCAATACGTGCTTTACGCCTGTTCAAACGTACCTCAGGCACATTCCTGGTCATGCTTCTCTCAACCAGTTTTCTTTCGGCGGACGAATTAACTGTCCAGCCATCCAGCGTCGTTTTAGCCGCCAAGCAACCCACCGCGACCGTGAAACTGGTCAACTCGGGCATTGAATCCAAAATTGTGCGCATCAAAGTGATGAGCTATTCAAATGAGAACGGGCGCGAGCAACTTAGCCCCAGTACCCGCTTGATTGTTCATCCGGCACAGGTAACTTTGAAACCGGGTACCTCACAAGCAGTTCGCGTTGGCCTGCGCTTGTCGGGCCCGCTTTGGGATAAAGAGACTTACCGTTTGGTTCTCACGGAAGTCCCGCAATCGGCTAATGTAGGTGTCGCGGATGCAAGACCGCAGAACGTGCAAGTCCGGAGTGTGGCATTTTTGCCCGTATCCGTGCTGCCACCAGGTCAATCGCTGTCTGGACGATAACAGCTGACTCACGCGAGTCACCTGTCAGATTGCGGATGATTGCTGAAAGCTGGCATTTACTGCGGTGAAAAACTGCACCATGAACCAGCGATTCTCGTCAAACCAGGCCGGGCCGGGTGCAAACCCGGCCGCGCTAACCAGGCGGGCAAAATCATCCGGTCGCCATTTGTAGGAATGCTCGGTAACGATGTACTCACCTGCCTTGAACGTAAACACTGAGCCACATATCCTGACCCGTTGAGCAACGGTGCTGATCAGTCTCATTTCTATTCGGCCAGCCATTTCCTGGTAGACGGCCTCGTGTTTGAAATGGGAGAGATCAAAATCTGCCGCATATTCACGATTGATGCGTGCCAGCATGTTCAGGTTGAACTGAGCTGTGATGCCGGCAGCATCGTTATATGCCCGCTTAAGCTGCTCTGGGTCTTTACGCAAGTCAACACCGATCAGCAGGGCACCTTCAGGCGCGGCCAGTTTGCAAATTCTCTGTAGCAATTTCAGCGCCGAGCGGGGTTCGAAATTTCCGATGGTTGAACCGGGGAAATACACCACTCTGCGCCGCTCCGCCACGTCAGCCAAAGGCAGCTGAAAAGGTTGGGTGAAATCAGCAACCACAGGCTGCACCGCCAGGCTGGTGTACTCTGCAGACAGCTCATGCGCACATGCGTCGAGCTGCTCGACTGAAATATCGACAGGCACATACGAAACAGGTGCATCCAGCGCATCGAGCAGGATTCTGATTTTCTGGCCGGCACCGCTGCCAGGTTCAATGATGCAAGCTCCCGGTCCAATTTCTCCCGCCATCTGATCCGAGTATTTCTGCATGATGGCGAGCTCGGTACGCGTCAGGTAATACTCGGGTTGCAGGCAGATTTCTTCGAACAATCTGGCGCCGTATTGATCGTAGAAAAGCCGTGGCGGCAAAACTTTGTGTTTCTGGCTGAGCCCATCCCGGATCTCGCTCAGGTTATGGCCAAAATCCGGTGCTTCATCCAGCAGCGCTACAGAGCTTGCATTGTTCATCGCTTGTTCCTTGAATCAGTCAGCGCGTGCCAGGCGGAAACCCAACATTTGCCAGCGCGCATCGGGGTAGAAGAAACTTCTGTAAGTACTGCGGATATGATCGGAAGAAGTCAGGCAGGAGCCACCACGAACCGTCATCTGGTTGCACATGAACTTGCCATTATATTCACCCAAGGCTCCAGACAAAGGCTTGAAGCCCGGGTAAGGACCATAGGGCGAATGGGTCCATTCCCAGACATCGCCATAGAACTGGTGGTTGCCTGGATCCGCCGCAACCGGGTGCCAGTGGCCTGATTCCAGCATATTGCCGCCCGGAGCGAAGGTTGCCGCCGCACGTTCCCACTCGAATTCTGAGGGAAGCCGCGCACCGGCCCAGCGAGTATATGCATCTACCTCGTAGTAACTCAGATGCGATACCGGCGCGTTCATGTCAATCTTCTGCCGGCCTGACAGTGTAAATTCAGTCTGCAGGTCTTCACTCCAGTAGCAGGGGCGGTTCCAACCTCTTTCACGGTTAACAGACCAGCCATCCGCAAGCCAGAGCAAGGCGTTGTTGTAGCCACCGTCCTGGGTAAACTCGCGATATTCTCCGTTGGTCACGAGGCGCGATGCGATGCTGAAGTCGGATAGCAGTTGCCGATGTCGCGGTATCTCGTTATCAAAGCAGAATGCTTCACTCTGGTGGCCAAATTCATGGATTCCACCCGTGAAATCCAGATACTTCAAATCTGAGAGTGCCGATTTTTGTCGAGGTAAATGCACCGACCTCACTGCAGGTTCCAGCGGGTTCAACGAAAACGCATGCTTGATGTCGGCAAGTAACAATTCCTGATGCTGTTGTTCATGATTCAGACCCAGCAAGATCCGATCCACCATCTCCTGGCAAGGTGGCTTGCCGTTCAGCAAGGTGCAGACGCGTTCATCAACATGCTGTCGGTATTGCCGGATTTCTGCGACAGTTGGCCGCGTCAACAACCCGCGTTCTGGACGTGGGTGCATACTCCCAACGGAGTAATAATAGGAGTTGAACAATTGCCGATAGCGTTCATCGACGAACCGATAATCGGGATCAAAATGGGCCAGCACAAATTCTTCAAAAAACCACGTGACATGAGCCAGATGCCATTTGGTGGGGCTGGCATCGGGCATACTTTGCACCACAAAATCTTCCGCCTGGAGGTTGCGACATAACTCAAGAGTTGTATTGCGAATGGCCACGTAACGATCGGCCAGCCGTGCATCTAAAGCTTCGGGATTTGCCAATCCCCGGTGTGGAATCATGCAGGTTCCTGTTTGGTGGACTTCCATTAAAGGGTACGAAAAGTGAACAGGCGTGTCTGTTCGCTACTCATCACATAATGCAATGACTCGATCACTAATCGCTTACGTCAGGGCGGGCCCATGAAAAAAAATTGGGCTTGAGTAATTCTGATTTCAGAAATCAGATTTCTTTCCCCGCAATCGCAACGCGTTGGTAATGACCGATGCAGAACTCAAGCTCATGGCAACAGCTGCAATCATGGGGGACAGTAGCCATCCGGTGAAGGGGTACAACACACCGGCCGCAATGGGCACTCCCAGACCGTTGTAGAGAAGGGCAAACCACAGGTTTTGCTGCATATTCCTGACTGTGACCACGGAAAGCTGCCGGGCCGTCGCTATACCCCGCAAATCGCCTTTAACCAGGGTAAGTTGTGCGCTGTTCATGGCCACGTCGGTACCCGTGCCCATCGCAATGCCCACATCGGCCTTGGCCAGCGCAGGTGCATCGTTAATCCCGTCACCCGCCATGGCAACAATGCGTCCCTGATGTTGCAGTTTTTCCACCAGCTTGAGCTTATCCAGCGGCTCGACCTCGCCATAAAACTCCTCGATGCCCAAAGTTTTTGCCACCGTCTGCGCGGTGCTGATGCCATCACCCGTGGCCATGATGATGCGCACGCCACTGTCGACCAGCGTGGCCAGCGCTTCTGGCGTGCTGGTTTTTATCGGATCAGTCACAGCGATCAGTCCAGCCAAAACTTTATCGACCGCCAGATGCATCACACTCGCGCCCTTTTTACGCAAGGATTCCGCCTCATCTTTGGCATTCGTGACATCAACGCCGAGTTGCATCATCCAGGCCGTGTTTCCCAGCGCAAGTTGCTTTTGCGCCACCATGCCGCGCACACCAATGCCGCTATCGGATTCGAAATCAACCACTTTATCCAGCGTCAATTCGCGCTCACGAGCCGCCCTGACAATCGCTTCAGCCAGTGGGTGTTCACTACCCTGATCAAGACTGGCTGCCAATCGCAGTACTTCATTTTCAGCGAAGCCGGAACTAGCGATAACTTTGGAAAAGGAGGGTTTACCTTCCGTTAATGTTCCGGTTTTATCAACCACCAGCGTGTCGACTTTCCTCAGATTCTCTATCGCTGCCGCATCACGGAACAATATTCCCCGGGTCGCGGCGCGACCTGTCGCGACCAT
>JBGTHE010000036.1:0-2326 GCA_041746335.1 Lysobacterales bacterium
GGGGGTTGGATCACAAACACGTCGGCAGCCTGCATGCAGAAAGCCATGAACAGGCTTTGGCTTATGCGCGCGATGTGTACACACGGCGCGGCGAAGGCGTGAGCATCTGGGTGGTAAAGTCTGCCGATATTGTGGCTTCGCAGGAAGAAGATTGCGAAAGCTTTCTTGACCCACAGACTGACAAAACCTATCGGCAGGCTGCCGAGTATGTGTTACCGCCAGAAGTTGAAGGCATGTAATGGCGAACGCGAACAACCATGCAACTGCCATTCAGCAGTACGCGATCCGACTCGCAGACGATGCTCTGATCCTGGGGCATCGCCTTTCCGAATGGTGCAGTCGCGGCCCGTTCCTGGAAGAAGACCTGGCCCTGACCAACGTGGCGCTGGACTTCATCGGCCGTGCCCGAATGTTCTATGGCTATGCCGCGGAACTGGCGGGTAAAGAATTTACTGAAGACGATTTAGCCTATCGACGTGATACGCGTGAATTCACCAACGCGCTGATTTTTGAACTGCCCCGTGGTGATTTCGCCTTCACCATGGCGCGTCAGTTCCTTATTGATGTATTCAATCTGGCGTTCCTCACGCAGTTGCAGACTTCCACTGATCCACAACTAGCGGCCATCGCCGGTAAAGCGGTGAAAGAGTCGCGATACCATCTGCGCCGCAGCCAGGAATGGATGCAACGTCTGGGCCTGGGAACCGCTGAAAGTCATGAGCGCTTGCAGAACGCCATCAATGAACTTTGGGGTTACACGGACGAGCTGTTCGAAAGCGATGCACTGGATGCAGAGCTTTGCGCTGCGGGCATCGCCGTCGATCTCGGTAAGCTGAAAGTCGCTTGGGAACCACAGGTGCGCGAGGCACTTTCGGCTGCCAGCATCCAGATTCCGGTCGACAACTGGCAAGCCAGTGGCGGGCGTCAGGGAAAACACACGGAGTGGCTGGGTCACCTTTTGTGTGAATTGCAGTTTCTGCAGCGGGCCTATCCCGGGCTGGAATGGTAATGCACAGGCTGATGGACTGGCACTCCGACATTCTTTCCATTCGGCCGCCGATCGGGCTGCGTCCAAGGCCAGCGGGTTCCACACCTGAACTTCTGCCTGAACTTTCAACTGAAATCCGCGCGATCCTGGAAACCGTCAAAGATCCGGAGATACCCGTGCTCAGTATTGCTGAACTTGGCATTCTTCGGGATGTGGAAGTGCAAGATGACATGATTACCGTGACCATCACGCCGACCTACTCCGGCTGTCCGGCGATGACGGTGGTGGAGGAAGACATTCAAACGTCACTGGCTGATGCCGGGTTTTCGAACATCACCATCAAAAGGCAATTGTCACCGGCCTGGACAACGGACTGGATGTCGCCATTCGCACGCGAAAAATTACTGGCTTACGGGATAGCCCCGCCCTGCAGAACTGCGGAGGCCGGAAAAACACCCAGCTGCCCGAATTGTGGCAGCGCCGAGGTTCGCGAAATCAGTGCTTTCGGCTCTACTGCCTGCAAAGCCCTGTTTCAGTGCCAGCACTGCGCGGAACCTTTTGATTATTTCAAACCGTACTGACCCGACTACTGACCAGATCGAATAACAAATGGTGACGAACAACGCTTTTCATAAGTTGACCGTGGCGCGTGTCGAACCTGAAACCGATCGCGCGATGAAAATCAGCTTTGACGTTCCCGCAGAATCGCGCGATCAGTTCGAGTTCCGGCAAGGGCAATACCTCACGCTCGAATCCCTAATCGATGGCGATACAGTCCGACGCTCCTATTCCATTTGCTCTGCAGTCAACGATGCGCAATTGCAGATTGCCATCAAACGAGTGGACGATGGCGTATTCTCAAATTTTGCCTGCGACACCTTGGCACCGGGCCAGCAAATAGCCGTGATGCCGCCGCAGGGCAATTTCTTTACGTCCCTCGATCCAAATTCACGGCGAAATTATCTGTTCATCGCGGCCGGCAGTGGCATTACACCGGTGATTTCCAACATCCGGACTATTCTGGGTTCAGAGCCGAACAGTGAAGTGACCTTGTTGCTGGGTAACCAGCGCACCAGCAGCATCATGTTCCGTGAGAGCCTGGGCTTTCTCAAGAATCGTTACATGAGCCGTTTCCATTGGATCAATTTCCTCAGTCGCGAGGACCAGGGCCCGAAAATTCTCAATGGCCGCCTGGATAATCGCAAAGGGGGTGAACTGAACCGGCAGTTGGTCAATCTGCGAAAGTTTGATGAGTATTTTATTTGCGGACCGGAATCGATGATATCCGAGGTTTCTCGCGGGCTGCGCTCGGTAGGTGTGGAGCAGTCAAAAATCCAT